>JBDLUS010000037.1:0-29615 GCA_039805165.1 Bacteroidota bacterium
GAGCCGAAGGAATTTCAATGAAACTGTTTTCGCCACCAAGACCGTTCGGCATTCTGTTTTTGTTATTTACGTCGAGCAATTCATCGGTACCATTTTCCCAAATGCGATAAGGATATAGTCCTGGCTCCAAGAATAACTCAACGCTGTAGGTTCCGTCATCGTTGCGTTTCAAAGGTGTTGCATTCTTGTTCCATCCGTTCATGGCCCCTGCAATAAAAACAGAAGAAACATTTTTATCGAAAGTTGGAACGTAACTAAACATATATGATTTCTTCGCTGAAGCGAAAACAGGAATGTCGTATTCGCTGCTTTTAGTTTCAATGTTTAAATTGAAAACAGGCTCGTAGTTTCCTACAGGAAAAACGACTTCGCGGGTTGAAGAAAGATTTGTCTTATCGTAAGGGCTGGTTGAAATACTCAGCACATCCTCGGGATTCGTTATATAATTTGAAACAGGTATTCGGGTATAGGTTGTTGGAAGATGAATGGGCGAAGCCAATCCGTGTAACTCTGCAACTTTTTTATTCTTATTCAATATGCTGCAAGAGGAAAGAATTGCAACGCCAATAAAGAAAGAAATCCATTTTTTCATAGTGCGAAGATAAATCGTCCGGTGCTGAGAGTGATACTTTTCACTTATCTTTCGGGTATGAAATTGAGACGCTTCGCCCCGCTTCTGTTTTTGGTGTGTATTTCGTTTGTTGCTCAGGCGCAATACACCACAAATCCCATGTTGAATACAACTTGGACAAGCTTTGGTTTAGGTGCAAACAGTTCAGATAACCTATCGTATCAATTGTTCGCTTCTAAATCGACTTATGAAGAAACCGTTTCAACTACCCTTCGTGCGGCGTATTCACAAGAGTTGATTGAAGGAAAAGACGACAGTATATTTTTCAGGAAAAACCGTTCGCTTGAAGTGGGTGTGTTGTGGGGACAGGTTTGGGGAAAGAACAACATGTTCGTTGCCGCAAGCGCAGGCATGGGCCTTACACTTCGTCTATATGGTGACAGCGCCATGCAAGTCATTGATCAGTTTGTCTACAAGGCCGGAGCAACTATTGGTGTTCCTGCTCAAATAGAAATGGGATATCTTTCGAAGAAAGGCGGACTATCACTTATGCTAACGGGTAATTGGAATTTCCGTGAGCCGTATTATGGAGCATTGCTTTGTTATACGAGGAAGTTGAGCATGAAATGATGAAAAAAAAAGACATTCAAACCAAAGAAGATATTACACGCCTCGTAGATGTGTTTTATGATCGTGTTTTTCAAGATGAAAAACTTGCACACTTCTTTGCGCATTTGAATTTCGAGGAACACAAACCGAAGATGGTTCACTTTTGGTCTTTCGTTTTGCTCGATGAACCTGGCTATACCACGAACGTCTTCGACAAACATGCGAATTTGCATGCGAATTCCTCGGACTTCAACGAATGGGTTTCTCTTTTTCATGCCACTGTGAATGAATTGTTCGAAGGAGAAAAAGCCGAGGCTGCCAAGTTTCGCGCAACCACATTAGGCTATACCTTTGGATCTAAACTCGACGCACTGAACAACCAAGGATGAAAGGTCTTTTCTTCACTTTACTATTTTTTATTTCCTTCCAACTGCAAGCGCAATTGCTTTTTGAAGGCGGTGCTTTTTATCAAGACTCACCAGACATTTCAGCCGCAGTTGATTCGTTCAATGCGAGACATGCTTATAATTTAATTTCACTCGACCGCCCTGTTCGCGGTTACAGTGGCTCTATCGGATACAGTATTCCGTTAAACAAAAAGCGTTCGTTGTATCTCGCTCCTCACGCCACATACAGAACTCGTACTTCCAAATTATATGCGGAAGACACGGTTCGATTAGACCTCCAAGAAGTTCAAGTTGGATTGCAATTTATTACTGGACCGAAAGCTTGGTTTAGTCCGGTTGCCGCTGGCCCCTTGGGCACCCGCATTTTTCTTTTCGTTGAAGGCGGAGTGAATGCCAGTCGCATGGCTGTTCAATTCACAGACAGCGCTGCTACTTCAAGCAAAAACATCCAAAGCATTGCACCCTACTTCCAAGCGGGCATTGGTTATCGCGCCTTGGTTTTCGGTAAGCACTTGGTCGTTACTCCTCGCGCATCGTTTACCGGCTATTATACGCAGCGCTTTCGGTATGCCGCGAAAATCTTGAACAACGACGAAGTGTATTTAAAATTCCCGAAGTCGCCGTTAACGCAAGCGTATTATGTTGGGGTTGAATTCGCTTGGATTTTCAACAAGAAAAAATAAAGACAAAACAAAAATCTGTTTCTTTGCGTTACTGAATTATGAAACTTCACAAAGCATCACTCCTGTTTTTCCTGTTAAGCACTTTTGCTTTTGGCGTGAATGCCCAATCTTCGAACGAAGTAGAACAGCGCATTCTAGATCTCTACACTTCCATGACAAATGGGAATGAAAGCAATTCCGAAGAGCAGTCGAATAAGATGATTGCAGAGTTGGAATCGGTGTGTTCATTGGAAGATTTTTTCGTTTATCCGTTTGAAGCCTTACGCATGTTCAAGCCTGTTTCAGCAGATGGAAAACTTCGTGTGTTTACTTGGAACTATCCGAAGGAAGACGGCACACAATTGTATTTCGGATGTGTGGTTTTTAAGAATTCTAAATCAGGAGAGCCCTTGTTTTTCAAATTGAATTACACTCCGGTTAATGGAGCAAAGTGGGACAATAAAGTGTTTGAAGAAGGGAAATGGCCCGGCGGTTTGTATTATTCCATTGTTCCCATGAGCAAAGGAAAGAAAGGTGGAAACAGTTACGCTTTATTGGGATTCGAGGCGAAGGATAATTTATCGAATTACAAGATGATTGAGGTCATTACACTGAGCAATGACGGATGCAAATTCGGAGGGAATTTTTTCGAATTTGAAGATCGCAATCCGAAACGTGTAGTCTTTGAATTCAGCGATCAGACTACTTGTTCTTTGCGTTATTACGAAAAGCAGAAGACGATCGTGGTTGATCACCTGGCACCTCGCGAATCGATATACGAAGGTTTCTTTCCTGAGTACGGTCCCGATGGAAGTTACGACGGCTATATATTAGAAAACGGAAAGTGGAAGTACACGCCCATTATAGACATCGCTCCGTTTGTAGACGGACAAAGTGTTCCGTTTAGCAATCCGAGACCGTAGGTCTTTCATCCTTTATTTTACAATTTGAAGTCGGACAACGCGCCCTTCAACTTTGATAAAGTAAAATCCTTCTGAAAGGTTCTCCACGTTCAAGATTTGGTTAATAGCATTTAGTCTTTCAGTAAACACTTCCTGTCCGAGCGCATTGAATATAAAGACCTTTGAACCCAAATCACTTTCATTCGTTTGAATAGTAATTTGTGTTGAAGCTGGATTCGGAAAAATTTGAATGGTAGAATTCAATTCTTCAGAAACATTTTGTGCCAGCAAATCTAGGATGTTCGAACGCGAATAAACCAAAGTACGTGAAGGGTCGCAGCTCACTCCTACAACTTCAATCATGTAATTCATTTCACCCATTGGCGGATTTAGGTCGGTGTATGAAAACACGTTACTCGCTACTGTGGCAATAAGGTTCATGCTACCTGTGTTCGCGCCACGGTAGATGTTGTAACTATCGAAACCTATTCCTTCATAAGCGTTCCAATTCAAATTCACATTGTTACCCACACCTGGCGATGTTGTTAAATGAATGGTCTTGTGAATGCCGTCTATCGGTGCGAAAAGATATCCGCAAGTGTCACGCATGGCAATTCGGTAGCGGTTTGACTGCACTTGTGGATTTGAGTTTTCATCTTGAAATGTTCCTGCTGATGTGTATTCGACTTGACCAATTTCTTCAAACACATTTAACGCATTGGTCTCTTTGAAAATAACTATGCTTTGCACAGCGCTGTTGGCAATAGGTTCCCAGATGATGTGGTTCTTTCCGCTTGCGTCGTCAACTGTAACTAAACAGATTGAAACCGGAGATGGTGAATTTACATTCACACTTAATGGACCAATATTCACCACGCATCCGCTCGGTTCTGTGCCGATGAAATAATAGTCTTGCGTTACGTTTCCATAAATAATTAACGTATCTGAAACGCTTGATATACTTCCGAATGAAGTACCCCAACCTATTTGAGAAAATGTTCCTCCGTTTGGATAAATACGAACGCCGTTGCTGAAGCAGCCGAGACTGGGTTGGTCGATTATGATTGTAGGAATGAAATCGGGATAAGTGCACGGCCCGTCAACTGTAGCGCTTGGAACGTAGTTGCAGGCTGTTGGATCTGTGCACCCTTGTCCGCATGCTACGCATTCATTCCAGCAAACAACAGGAAGAATATGATCAGCACTTTCAACTGTTACAGATCGGTTACCGAAGAATCCTTGAATACAGACAGCATCGGCAGCAAAGAACTCGGTTATGTCCCACACATTTCCATTAACGAATTTGTATTGGTACGAACCCGCAACCAAATCTAAGGTTATCGACCAAATTCCATTTCCTAGGTTTGTCAGCGCAAGCACACTGGGATCCCAATTGGGATAGGGATTATCGATGGTACCGTCGCTGTTCGCATCTGCGAAGCTTCCTGCAATGTGCACGCCAGCCGGGCTCACTGTTTGACTGGACATATCGACTTGGAAAGTGACTTGGAAGGCATTTGCTTGAAAGCATCCCGTTAAAAAAAACAACACCCCGAATATTTTAGATTTCATCTTGCAATTATTGTGGATGCAAGGTAGAGCGGAAAGCACTGAACACTATACTTATGGTGAACGAAAGATAGAATTACAATTTTTTCACTTCTATCGACTGAAGACATTTGATGTAGCGCCTTCCAGACTTCAAGTCTTTTGAAGAATCGCACCTCGTCAAAAGGAAGATCGAAAGATATTTCGACCCTATATCTTACCCTTTCTTACCCTCTCTTACCTTCTCTTACCTTCTCTTACCTTCTCTTACCTTCTCTTACCTTCTCTTGCCCTATTCTCTTCCACCCTGAACCTAACAATTCTTCGAATCAAATCAAACGGCATAGGTTGGTTCAATGGGAATTGAACAGAACCTTTCCCTTGTTTGAACGCTGACAGGTCCTTCTTGAATTCCTCATGTCCCGAGGGCGTTGCATAAAGCCCTATGTGTTTTTCATACCCTCCGAAATAAACCAATGGTTTCTTGAAGGTCTTGTAAGCCGGCATTCCATAAGAAATACTAACTGTTGCATCCGGGGCTTCCGCGAGAATAAGATTGTGTAATTTCTTCAAAAGATCTTGTGTCTCTTTTGGAAATTTTGAGATGTATGATTTTATTTCTGAATGCATCGAGAAGCAAAGAAAATGAAAAACCCTTTAAACCAAAAATCCCCAACTTTCGTCGGGGATTTGGTTGCTTCTTCGTGACACTGTAGGGATTCGAACCCCAAACCTTCGCATCCGTAGTGCGATGCTCTATCCAGTTGAGCTACAATGCCATTGCTATTAAGCGGGTGCAAATATAAGCATTTCCTCTAACTTACCAATGATTCAATCATTTTTTTGAATGCCAAACCTTCAAATCAGATCTTTTCCTTCACTTTATACAATTTCAATTCAGAAAAATCAAAATCCGGATTCTCAACAAACACGCGCATTTCTTCCACCTCACCAGCCATATTCGAGATAAACTGAACTTTTCCGCTAGGTAGCATCATTTGAGTTGACCAATGCATTGTGAATACATCATTCCCAAAATGAACCAGTGTTCCTTTGAACAATTCCGTGGGTTTGAAATCAATCTTGTATGTATCAGTTTCCCTTATCACTTCAACATCTCCGTACATTTCACTTCGATAAATACCTTCAATCTTTGATGTAACAGGAAAATTCCACTCAAAGGCTTCATCCAAAATTTCTTTCTCAATTTTTTCTTCAGGCTTGGGCGCGAATTCATTCACCCAATTCTTACTTCCCTTCACCCCTAAAAACAAATCCAAAAACTCGAAGCCCATGGCACTAGGCAACGAGTTGTTGCTGTTCGTTAAAATCACAAATCCTAAATTCATATCAGGTACCAAAATGGTCTTCGAAATCATTCCATCGTAACCACCGCCGTGACTCACAATCTTGTGTCCGCCGTATTCCATCAACTCCCAACCCATGCCGTAGCCGTTCGCATGACGTGAAGGCATGTTGTCGCGCTGCCATTTGCTCACCGGCTTATTGATGTTGTACTCCCACATCTCATAGGTGCGCTTTTCGTCCCAGTATTTCTTTCCACCCAAAGTCCCCTTGTTCAACTGCAACATCATCCACTGACTCAATTCATTCACACACGCATTAATGCTTCCCGCCGGGCCAATGTTGTCCCAATTCACATAAGGAATGGGAATGTTCTTGCCCTTCACGGTGTTGTGCGGAGAAGCGACGTCGGCGCCCGCCTGAAACGCAGTAATCGAAGTGTTCGCGTTCTTCATTCCCAACGGAAGAAAAAATTCATCTTTCACAAATACGTCCCACGTTTTTCCTGTTACTTTCTCCACGATTTGTCCCGCAGCCAAGAACGCAATGTTGCTATATCCATAGGTCGTGCGGAATCCGTACTTGGGTTCCACGAACTGCCATCTGCGCAAAATTTCACTTCGAGAATGATTCGTTCCGTACCAGATTAAATCTCCAGCAAAAGTTTCAAATCCTTGTCGGTGCGAAAGCAAATCGCGCACCGTCAAATTTGCCGAAACATACGGATCATACAATTTCAATTCTGGAAGAAAATCTTGAACCTTATCGTCCCACTTCAACAATCCGCGATCGACACAAATCGCCAACGCCGCACTGGTGAAGGCTTTCGAGTTACTGGCAATGGCGAAGGAACTGTTCTCGGAAACCGGCTCATTCGTCGCAGCGTCCTTCACTCCAAATCCTTTCGATAAAATAATTTCGTTGTTGTAGACAATGGCTAATGCTCCACCAGGAACATTGTATTTCCCAAGACCTTCGTTCATCTTGGCTTCCAAAGCCGTTATTTGCGTTGCGAAAGGCTTCGCGGTTTTCTTCTGAGCCGTTGCGCTCAGCATGAATGTAACCGCTATAAATGAAAGGAATATTTTTTTCATGTTGAATATTATCTGAATCTAACTTCTGTTGCGCCGTGTCCGTATTTCAGGTAATTCCCATCGAGGAATTCGCATTGCGGATAGTAGCTTTTGATGAATGAGCGAATCTCTGCGCGCAAGACTCCCTGCCCCACTCCGTGAATGAAGATGACCTTCTTCACCTTTTTCTTTTCCGCAATAGCCAACATGCGCTCGAAGTGTTCCATTTGAATGGAAACAATTTCTCCGTTCGTCATGCGCTCGTAATTGTCGAGCAATTCATGAATGTGCAAATCCACTTCGAACAAATCGGCGTTGTGCGGAAAGTCATTCGCTGAGCGCTCTTTGTATCTGTTCTTAAAATCTTTCGATGCCGCCTTAACGGCATGGGAGTCAATATTGCGATCGAGCATCTCGCGTGTGTTCGGCTGAACCTGATTGTATTGTGAAAACTCGTGTTTCGAATTTGCAATTTTCACGAGTTCCTTCAATGGATGCTCAAAGGCAAATCCACTGCTGTCCTCGACCATAGCGCTATCGGGCTGCGGGAAACCGACGATTACTCCCTCACCGGTATCATTTAAAAAACGCACGTGATCTCCTTTTTTGAATTCCATGGATCAAAAATACGCAATACCGCGGAGCGGATGACACAACACGTTGTGATGACAATCGAAGATTGATGACCGCGGAGCGGATGACCACTGCGTGGATGTAGGCTAGAGTTCGTTAGATTTGCATTTATAAGAGGGGAGAAAGGGTAAGAGAAGGTAAGAGAAGGTAAGAGAAGGTAAGAGAAGGTAAGTGAGGGGAAGAGAAGTTAAGAGAGGGTAAGAGAGGGTAAGACATAGGGTCGAAATATCTTTCGACCTAAGGTAAGACATGGGAAGAAATTAATTTTTGAATTCAGAGAAACAAAACAAACATGAAGCGTCGCGATTTTTTGAACAAACTAGGAATGGCGACGGTCTCCTACACACTCATTTCTGGCAAAGCCTTTGCCCATTCGGATCATTTTCGATTTGAAAAAATTGAGGTGCCTTCTCCATTGGTTGGAGAAGATTTGTTTCAATACATTCAACGTCAAAAAGGAAGTTTCGACATTACCCTTTACCGTCAATTGCTTGGCGCTGCGAATGAATTCAAAGAAGGTGATGAAATTGCTGGAATAGCCGCCGCAAGCGATGAAGATCGTTTAAAGGCTCGAATGCTTCTTGCTGAAACCAACCTTGATAACATTCGCAAACATTCCGTTTTCACTGATGAACAATCGGAATTCATTGAACAATCGACACGCTCTTTTCAAGAAACTGAATCTGGAAAGGCCATTGGTAAACTTCGCATGCGAGAGTTCAAAGAGCTACTCTTGTTATCCAATGAGACTGAAATAAAAACGCTCCTTCCCTATTTAACAAGCGATATCATCGCTTGTGTTGTGAAGCTCTTGTCGAACCAAGAACTCATAGACATTAGCAGCAAAATTTTCCATCCACTTCCCGGAACTCAAATGGGATCTAAGGGATACATGAGTGCGCGTGTTCAACCTAATTCTCCTACCGATAACATTGAAGACATTGTTTGGCAAGTCTTCGACGCTTGGAGTTATAGCGTGGGGGATTTGGTTCTAGGTAACAATCCCGTTTCAAGCAATCCGGAATCGGTTGCGAAAATTGAAATGGCTTTATACGATTTGCTTACCACCTTCAAACTAGAAAACACGCTTTCACATTCCGTGTTGGCGCACATTGATATTCAAGCCGAAGTAGAAAAGACCTACAACGGTCAGACCGGCATGTGGTTCCAAAGTATAGCTGGTACCGTCAAGGCGAATCAGACCTTCGATGTAACCATTGAAAAACTTAAGAAATACGCTTCGCAGCGCAAAGGTAAATTCGGACTCTATGCTGAGACCGGACAAGGTGCAGATGAAACGAACGGACATGGAGAAGGCTTCGACATGCTTATTCACGAGTCTCGTAAATACGGACTTTGGAGAGGGCTAAAACAAAAATTGAACGAAGAGTCTTGGGTTCATTTAAATGATGTCGCAGGATTCATTGGTCCGGAAGTTTTCAGAACGAAAGAACAATTGGTTCGCTGTTGCTTGGAAGATTTAGTGATGGGAAAATTACACGGACTCATGATTGGCTTGGACATTTGCACCACGCTGCACATGGATGTTTCGTTGGATGATTTGGACTGGTGCATTGATCAGATTATGCCTGCTAATCCTGGCTATCTGATGGCACTTCCAACAAAGAACGATCCGATGCTGAGTTACCTAACCACATCGTTTAGCGACCACCTGCGTATTCGTGAAAAGTTTGGCTACAAGATCAATGATGCCATGTGGGCGTTCTTCAAACAAATGGAAATTATTGGTGAAGACAATAAGCCATCGGCACACTTCGGAGATCCTGTGTGGATGTATTATCTATATCGAAAACTGAAAGGCGACTCGCGTTCGGCTGAAGAAATTTATGCTGAAGGACAAGGCTGCATAGCCCGTGTAAGAGAGCGCGGAGTGCCAATTGCCGATGGGTATGGATCGAATTATTGGGATATGAATCCTGATCTTGAGCAAGAAATTCGTTTGTTGTATGCCGATGCCAAGAAATGTCTCTGGGAAGAAACACCTTCGGATTTTAAGAAATCACTTACTAACGGAATAGCACTAGCCACCCTTTCTTCAGATAGAAAAGATTACATCTACCATCCGCAATCGGGCGAACAACTTTCACGCGACAGTATTTACGCTTTGGAAATATTAAGATCGAATTGGAAGAATCAAACTCCCGATATTCAAATCATAATTTCTGACGGTTTAAACGTTTCTTCCATTCTTGATCAAGGACATTTGAAACCTTATGTGGAAGAATTGAATGTATTGTTGAAGGACAAATTCACGTTGAGTAAAAACAATTTATTCATTCAACACGGAAGAGTTCGCGCGGGTTACCGTTGCGGCGAACATCTCTTTGGCGATTCTCTTTCAACAAATAAAAAATGTGTCTTACATATCATTGGTGAACGTCCTGGAACCATGCACCACAACTATTCGGTTTACATTACCGTTGCGAAAGGTTCCGATTGGTTTATTGAAGGAAAAATAGACCACGACGTTACACGAGTAATCTCGGGCATTTCAGACACAGCGCTGCATCCGAAAGACGCAGCGAAAGAAACACTTCGTATTTTAACTGAACTTTTTTAGAACCTTAACGCCCATCCAGCATTGATTAAAGGGAACGCTTTACCTTCTTTCAATAAATTAGAATTAATAGGATTCTCGGTGTCGACATTGTTATAAAGTAACGGTGTTTTCCCGAGGAAATATCCGCCTTCGATATAGACTACATTCTTTGGAGTTAAATAGAAATCGAAAAACGTTTTGAATTGCAATTCATTGTAACGGACAAAGGTGTTGTTGTCTTCACCGCGAAATGATCTTGTCATGGATCGAAAAGCCAATCCGGCATTCAAGCGAGAAGGAACAATGGAATAGGAGGCCTTAAAGCTCTGTGGAAGTGTGCCGAAAACGGAAAAACGGTCAGTTACTTTCCAATCAACTCCAACTAACGGAACAAAGAAATTTCCAAAGAATTCACGGTTGTAATACAGTCCGAATTTGTAGCGAAATTTCTCAGACTCTGTCACCGTGAACAAAGAGTAGACTCCAATTTGAAAAATATCTGAAAATGATGCGCTCAGATCTGCACCTGCTATTTTCGGAATGACTAAACCTGTGAATTTCCATTTAGGATTCTTCAATTGCACTTGCATGCCCAATGGCATTGTTATAGAAGAATATGTGGCAGACAACGAATCTTTCTTCAAATCTAACTTCTCGTAATGTGCCCGAACAAAGAATGTATTTCCACTTTTAAAAACTTTCGGAATGAAAGCGTTCACGAATAAATCGTTGGTTTGCGCGCCGCTGGGCACGTTATACGATTGGCGATTGAACGAGAATATATCTACGAAATATTGAGCGCTGCTAGTAACAGTAACAACTAAAAAGAAAAGAGTGATTCGGAATTTCATTCGCTTACTATTTTTATTTTCTTGAATTGGACGAACTCCTTTCGTTTATTCCCAATAGACTCATCCTTATCCTTCGCACGAAAAGTTTCCGTTATCAAATAATAGTCTTCATACCAATACTCAACATTTGAATTAAGAAGATTGGTAACTCGCTCAGACTCTTTTAAGTCTTTTTCTTTATCAACAATATCAATTAACGGAGATTCCTCAATCCCTCCATTTTCAAGTGACACATGTCCAAAATTAAAGTTGTCCGCATAATAGAAATTCAACTTCGATCCAACCAGCGCTGTACGGATGAACTCTTTCACATAGAACGGCTTATCCCAAATCGACAAGCTAAACGTGTAGTCTTTTATCTTTTCTAACTCTTGATTTACTTGCAAAACAACAGCATGGGTGTATTGAAAACCGTCGAAGACATTCACTGTTTGTGTCACTGCTTTTCCATTTACATAAGTGGTTCTATACTCCTGTCTGTATGTTGGATAGAAGACTTCTCCAACGATAGTCCATGCGTTTTCATTGAAAACAACAGGGTGGGTAACCATATAGCACTTCGATTCAAAATTCTTCTTCCGATTCTTTTTACGTTCTACTCTCTTTTGAATTTTAGCATTGAACTGAGCATAAAAATCTTTAAAGTCATTGAAGTCAAAATCGCTTCGTTGAACGACTGCTCCATCTTTCAATTCCAAAATATACATACCTCTTGCAATGGTCGAGTTTTCTCCTGTTGCTCCGCAAATAAGCGAAGTATGCTCATCTAACCAAGTTACATTCCCATCGATAAGTAATTTTTCTTTCTGTGCAACAATGGATACGGGAGCACCTTGCACCTCGCCGAATTCGTTTATTGAAGCTATGTATTGCGAATCTATCTTCTTGGGCTTGTAATTGAAAAACATCACTTGCAAGGAGGGAGCAGCTTCATCTGAACTCAAAAAAGAAACACGGTTCTTCTTCCCCATTCCAGGAATGAAGGTAACGTGTTGAGTTCCTGTGAGCATGTTATAAACGAGAATGCAAGGAACATTCTTGACTGTACCCAAAATGAAAAATTTGTTTTTAAAACAAGCCGTAGATCCTCCGCCTAAAAAATCTAGATTTCCATGTGGTTCGAATTTCTTTTCTAGTTCAACATAAAGTTCTGTTCCTTCGAAAGTGCTGGTATTGAAGACAACTGAATGAATCTCTCTATTCTTATCAATCATCATAGAGAAATAATATTCTCCCGACCCAGAAAGCGCATGCGTTCGAAAAATATTCTTCTCCGCACATTTTGTCTGAAACCTTCCTTCTTCCTCGAGATGCTCGTTATAGGCTACAAGCTCTAATTGATCGTCTTTTCCTTTTTCCGTAAGAATGGAATAGGTAATTAACTTATTGTTTGGGGTTACACTTGTTGACACAACTCCGTTGTGTTCGAATCTTTTTTGTTCAACGATCTTTACCTGAGCGTTAACAGTGTAACTGGCGGTTAACCAGAGAAAAACCAGTACTATTCTCATTTTAGCCATTGTTGCTTTTCAGAGACACTTCAAGTTCCAAATAGAAATCAGGCAGCATCTTTGAATTCTCATCGTTCATAATCGCAAGCATTCGCTCTGCGCTTTTCTGGCCGAGTAGAAACCCATCGTGATGAAAGTAATCGACCTTAAAATCGAAGAGATGCGGTAGAAAGCCATCGCTAATTGCGACTACATTCAGTTCTACGCCATTCTTCATTTCCGAATATACAAACTTCGAGCTCGCTGCCAAAAGCTCGTCGCTCATTACAAACAAGCCATCGAATTTTTTCTTTTTAAATTCCTCTTCTACCATCAACTTGCCGTCTTCAAAATCTTTTACGAAGCACATTTCAAAGTTTGAAAACCCAGCCTTCTTCATTTCCTCTGAAAAACCTTTTGCACGCTTTCTCGAAATAGACATTTCAGAATTTCCTAAGAGAGCCAATATTCGTTTACAGCCTCTTTGAACCAAATGATTCGCCGCCATTTTCGAGACATTGTAGTCATTTATCATTACTTCAAAGAACCCCTCCCGTTCAACACCCTTATCGAAAAGAACAAAAGGAATATCGTTTTCCACAAGCATTTCGAGATGAGGGATTGAATTTTCAGGATGCGTGATTGACAGTAATACTCCGTCTACATTTTGCTGAATGCAAATTTCAATATTGCGCAATTCCTCTGAAAGATCGTTCTTACTTTGAAACACCATGAGTCGATAACCAAATTGCTTTATGTGGTCTTCAATTCCCTTAATCACCGATGGAAAAAAGTACATGGTAATTTCCGGAATGATTAAGGCAATCAATTTAGACTTCTTGTTTCGTAAACCAGAAGCAATGTGATTGGGACGATAGTTTAATTCTTCTGCCTTCTCTCGAATTTGTTTCGCCAATGACGGACTGATATCGGACTTATCGTTCAATGCTTTCGAGACAGTGCTCACTGACACACCAAGCATTTTAGCGAGATCTCGGATATTAATTCGGTTCGACATGGTTTGGTGAATTAACGAAAAAATAAACGATGAAACAAGTTATCAACCGAAAACGTTTTCGAAAACGTTTTCGTTCCACTTACCTACTTCGGCCGTGTTAAGGGAATGAGATTTCGTCTTAAGATTGCGGAAAGGCTTAAACCAAAACCTATGAAAAAAAGACTACTAAAAGGAATACTGACCGCATGCGGTGCACTATTCATCCCTTCTCTGTTAATGGCACAGGGAATTTTAGAGGGAACAATTAAAAACAAATCAGGCGAGACACTTGGCTTTAGTGTTGTTCGTGTTAAGAATGTGGGCAAAGGAGCTGCAGCTGATGAGGCTGGACACTACCGCATTGAGAAATTAGATGCGGGAACGTATCAAGTTGTTTATTCTTTCGTTGGATACGAAGAGCAAACGCAAAACGTACTTATTAATAACGGATCTACCACCACAGTAGATGTTGTTATGTCTTCAAGCAACTCGTTCGACGAAGTTGTTATTACTGGATTAATGAATCCAAAATCAGCGTTGGAATCTAGTATTTCAATTAGTACAATTACGCAGAAGCAAATCGACGAGATTTCAGCGCGTTCAACAGCGGAAATTTTCCGTTCTATTCCTGGTATTCGTTCTGAAGCGTCTGCCGGAGAGGGTAACACGAACATCACCGTTCGTGGTGTTCCAATTGCAACAGGAGGATCGAAGTATCTTCAATTGCAAGAAGACGGATTACCTGTTCTTCAGTTTGGTGATATCGCGTTCGGCACTGCCGATCAGTTTACAAAGTTCGATTACAACATTGGACGTATTGAAGCGGTTCGTGGTGGATCTGCGAGCACAGCGTCTTCTAACTCTCCAGCGGGTGTAATTAACTTAATCAGTAAGACTGGTGATAAGCAAGGGGGAAGTGTTGGTTCTACGTTCGGTATCGATTACAGAACACACCGTACCGACTTCGAATACGGAGCGCCAATTGCTAAGAACATGACATTCCATGTTGGTGGATATTACAAGCAAGGCGATAGCCCTCGTGAAACCGGATTCACTTCAAACTACGGGGGGCAAATAAAGGCAAACTTAACTCGCTACTTCGAGAAGGGTTATGCTCGTTTATTCTTAAAGTATTTAGATGACAGAACACCTGCATACATGCCAATGCCAATTATGGTAAGTGGAACAAACGAAAACCCAGTATGGGAATCAGTTCCTGGATTCAGTGCGACACACGGTGCTCTTCAATCTCCATATTTAATGTCTAACTTAAGCACAGATGGAAACGGAAGTGTATACAGAAGCAATGTTGCAGATGGAATGCACTCTATTTCTAAGTCTATCGGAACTGAATTCGGTTTTGAATTGGGTAACGAATGGTACGTAACAAACCGTGCTCGCATGGCTTGGAACAACGGTTCTTTCACCGCTCCATTCACCGCTGGTGTAGATTCTATGCAGAACATTGCAAATGGAATTGCTCCAGGTTACACTTCATTAACTTATGCTTCAACTGGAGACGCCGTTGCAGCTAACGCAAATGGAAACGGTTTGTTGATGAGAACTCACTTGTTCGACACACGCTTGAATAACTTCAACAACTTCACAAACGATTTCAACATCTCTAAAGATTTAGGAAAAGCTAAAGTAAACGTAGGTGTATACAAAGCATTCCAAACAATTAGCATGTCATGGTTGTGGAACACATATCTTCAAGACGTGAACGATGCTGGATCACAATTGGTGAACGTAAGCAAAAACGACACAATGTATACGGACAACGGATTGGTTGCATACGGTGTTCCTGCTTGGGGAAACTGCTGCCACAGAAACATTGACACTTACTACGACATCACTGCTCCTTATGCAAACGTAGAATTGGAAGTAACAGACAAAATTACTGCTGATGCAAGTGTACGTTTTGACAACGGTCATGTAACAGGATCATTTGCTGGTGGCGATGGACAAACTTCGGCGATTGACATGAACGGAGATGGAAGCATTAGCATTCCTGAACAAAATGTTGCTACAGTTGACAACCAAAACATTCGTCCTGTAAACTACGACTATAAGTACACTTCTTATTCTGCAGGTGTGAATTACTTAATGAATAAAGAAATGTCTTTGTTCGGACGTTACAGCAAAGGTGGAAGAGCTAACGCTGACCGTCTATTGTTTGGTCCGTACATCAACGCTAACGGTTCAGCTAATGCAGACCTAAGTGCTGACATGGTTACTCAAGCTGAGTTGGGTTACAAATTGCGTAAAGAGCACTTCACCTTCAACGCTACTGCTTTCCGCGCTGTAACTGAAGAGCAAAACTACGAAGCTACTACACAACGTTCTTTGAACCGCGAATACACTGCAATGGGTCTTGAATTAGATGGAAGCTACACTGTTAACGGATTCTCTATCCGTGGTGGTGTTACTTTGACTGACGCTGAAATTTCTAAAGATGCATTAAACGCTGAATTAGTTGGAAACCGTCCAAGAAGACAAGCTGGTACTATCTACAACTTCTCTCCTTCTTACACTTACAAAAACCACACCCTTGGTGTAAGTGCAATCGGAACAACTTCTTCTTACGCTCAAGATAACAATCAGTTAATCATGCCAGGTTACACCTACATGAATGTGTATTTGAACTTGAGAATTGCTGACGGATTGAACTTCATGATTAATGCAAACAACGTATTGGACACAATGGGTATCACTGAATCTGAAGCAGGTTCTATTACCGCTAACCGTGTGAACTACGTTGCTGCACGTTCTATCACTGGACGTTCAACATCTGCAACTTTACGCTTTACTTTTTAAAAGTTTGATTTAAGGTCTAAAAAGTAAGACAACAAAAAAGAGGAGGCATTAACTTGCCTCCTTTTTTCTATCGCTTCAGCATGAAAAGAGAACTAGCCATTGAATTTCTTAAACGTTGCTCCACAACATCTGGATTCGTAGCCTCGCCTATTCAGCAAGACAATTATCACCGCATCTGGTCGAGAGATGCCGTGATCATGGGCCTTTCTGCGGCGCTAAGCAACAATGCAGAACTTGTTGGCACATTGAAGAAAAGTATTCAAACGCTTGCAAACTTTCAAGCAGAAGATGGACAAATACCCAGCAATGTCGATTTCATTAATAAGAAAGCGAGTTACGGAACTTTAGTTGGGCGAGTAGATGCCACAACATGGTGGATCATTGGCGCATGTATATGCATTAAAAACGAACCTCATCTTTTTCTTGAGTGGAAACAAAAAATTGAAAAGGCCTTTTCAGTTCTTCATTCCTGGGAAATGAATCATCGCGGACTAATCTATACTCCTATGGGTGGAAATTGGGCCGATGAATATGTGACGGAAGGCTATGTGTTATACGATCAATTGCTTCGATTATGGGCCTACAAAGCCTTTCTTCAAATTGAATCGTCGCACAGCATTGAATCAGAAAAAGTTCAGTTGGAAAAACGAATTGTTTCAAATTATAATCTTCATTCATTTGGCGAAGAACACTACCATGAAATTGCCTTTCAAAAACTAAATGAAAGACCTTCATATCCCGCCGCAGCCTTGAAGCCCAGCGGATACGACACTCGCTGGGATATGGCAGCAAATGCGCTTGCTCTATTGATGAAATTGCCATTCGATTTAAATGGGATTACATCATTTTTAAAAGACCGCGAGTTGGAATTTCAACACAACCTCTACCCTGTCTTCTTTCCAATTATTGAAAAAACAGATTGGGAATGGCGACAGCTTGAAAACAATCATTTGTACGAATTCAAGAATAAGCCTCATTGCTTTCACAATGGCGGCGCATGGCCCGTCTTTTTAGGGCTATTAAGCCTCGGACTTTCCTGCAACGGCGAAAATGAAATTCCAGCTAAAATTTGGAACGACTTCAACACGTTGACCAATAAATTCCCTAACGCTTTGTTTACTGAATATTGGAACACTAAAGAACGCACTCCCGGCGGAGTCACTGAACTTGGATTTTCAGCCGCAGGAACTGTATTCATGACACTCGCAACGACGATGAATTACGACTTAAAAGACCTATTGTTATGACAGGAGACAACAACCAATTGAAACCTGAATACTATCAGACCGCTGAAGCGTTGTATGCTGCCATTCAAAACATTGAGTCATCGCGCAAACCGAAATTAATCATTGGTGTTGCCGGAGAGTCTGGAAGTGGTAAAACCATCACCGCGCTTCAACTTCAGCAAGTATATGAGTTGAATGGAAAGAAAACGAACATCGTTCACATGGACGATTTTTTTCATCTTCCACCGGCAACAAATCATGAAGCTCGCGTGAAAGATATTTCTCGCGTCGGAAAAGAAGAAGTGAATCTCGAACTACTCGAAAAAGTGTGCGGTCAATTCAAAGCGAATGCTGTATCTGTTGAACAACCTTTGGTCGATTACCCCTCGAATTCCATTTCACCATTCTCATGGAACGCGAATGATTTCGATGTATTAATTATTGAAGGAACCTATGTTCTCTTTTTAGAAAACATAGATATCCGCGTTTTCATTGATCGAACTTATCATGAAACGAAGAGCGATCGTTTGGCAAGAGGCAGAGACATTGCGAATGATTTTGTTGAAGAAGTTTTAGGCATTGAGCACACCATCATTCAATCAGAAAAAAAACTTTGCGACATCTGCATACAATCTAATTTCACCCTTACAAATCCTTTAAAGGCATGAAACCAAAACTTCATTTTTGGCAAATCTGGAACATGAGTTTTGGATTTCTCGGTGTACAGTTCGCATTCGGACTACAACAAGCGAACATGAGTCCAATCTACCGATATCTTCATGCTGAAGAATCTCAAATTCCTTGGCTTTGGCTGGCTGGACCTATTACAGGTTTGCTTGTACAACCTATTGTAGGCACGCTTTCAGATAACACTTGGAGCCCACGTTGGGGCAGACGAAAGCCCTATTTAATCATCGGAGCTATTCTTACGAGTATTGCTTTAGTACTCATGCCCTACTCGAGCGAATTGTGGATGGCGGCAGGATTGCTTTGGATGCTCGACGGTGCAGCTAACTTAACCATGGAGCCGTTTCGCGCACTCATTGGAGACAAACTAAATGAAGAGCAGCAACCGCTTGGATTTAGCGTTCAAAGTTTTTTCGTTGGCTTGGGTCAGACACTCGCGAATCTTGCTCCTTTGATCTTCACCGCCATTGGTGTTTCTACGCTCGTTTTAACTGGAGATCACACCGTCCCCGATTTTGTAAAATACTCATTTATACTTGGCGCATTTACGATTCTCTTCGCAGTTGGATACACCGTTTTAACCACAAAAGAAAATCCACCTGTACCGGGTGAAGAACCGAAAAAACTTAGGATTGGAATGGTCTTCACAGAAACATTTCACTCCATCCGCCATATGCCTTCCACCATGAAAAAATTGTGGTGGGTGAAATTTTTCACTTGGGTAGGATTGCCTATTATGTGGCAATATCTCTCTATTGCTATTGCGCACGATTGCTTCCATACGACCGATCCAAACTCACCGGCATTTGCTGAAGGCGTGAAGTGGGGAAATTTGGGACTTGCTATTTTCAACATTCTATGCTTTGCATTTGCAATGGTAATTCCTCGCTTAATTAAACGCATGGGCACTCAAAAAACTCATGGAATTGCACTCTTCATTGGCGGCGCTGCTTTCATGAGCATGCGATACCTCAGCACTCCAGAAGCGTATATGTTGGCTATGGCTTTTGTTGGAATATCATGGGCTAGCATAATGTCCGTTCCTTATGTCATGCTATCGAAGTCGGTACCGGCTGAAAAGATGGGGGTATACATGGGTGTGTTCAACATGTTCATTGTGATACCACAAATCGTAAGCATGATTGTATTGCCTATGATTTACAAACCTGTTCTAGGCAACTCACCATCAAATGCATTGTTCTTTGCAGGAACGATGCTATTCATGGGTGGAATTGTAAGCTGGAGACTGCGTTTAAAAGACTAAGCTCTTCTCTCCGCCTGTAAAATCAATCGAAGAGCCGTGTTCTTCGAGAAATACGCCCATGCCCAGTTGATAAAGATGATGAGCTTATTGCGAACGCTTAAGATGAGCATGAGATGAAGGAACATCCAAATCACCCAAGCGAAATAACCCTTCAATCTGAAATTCTTGATATCTACCAATGCCTTGTTTCTTCCAATGGTAGCCATAGAACCCAAATCTTTGTATTCGTATGGAAGTGGATTCTTTCCGTTCACGATGCAGCGCAAGTTTTTCGCTAATAGCAAGGCTTGATTAATAGCCACGTTCGCAACTTGTGGATGTCCGTTCGGATATTTTTCAGTTTCCATATAGGCCTGGTCGCCCAGTACGAAAACATCCTCCACACCTTTCAACTTATTGAAACGATCAACAACTAACCTTCCTCCCTTCGCTTCTACTCCTTCAGGAAATCCTTTCACTGTATTCGGAGTTACACCTGCTGCCCAAATGACTATCTCGCATGGAATGGATAATCCCGATTTGAACTGAAGCACTTTTCCGTCATACGAAACCACGCGTTCATTGCTAATGATGTCCACGCCTAATTCTTGCAAATATTCCTTCGCATGCGTTTGTGCATGCTCGCTCATCGCGTTCAACACTATGCCGTTTGAGCATACCAAATGAATGGTTAATCTATTCCAATCGAACCCAGGATAATCTTTCGGAAGAATGTTCGATTTAATTTCAGCGAAAGCACCCGCTAGTTCCACACCTGTTGGACCTGCTCCAACAATGACTAAATTCATGAGTGCCTTCAAGCGTTCTTCCGAAGCAGACAACACTTCTTCAAACGAACGCAATACATGATTTCGAACAGCAATGGCTTCATACGAACTCTTCAACGGCAACGCATGCTTCGCCAAAACTTCATCGTTGAAGAAATTCGTTTTACAGCCCATGCTTAACACCAAATAGTCGTAGGAGAAATCGCCAATGTTTGTAATGACTTTTTTATTTTCTGATTGAACCTCTAACACCTCGGCCATGCGCACCATGATGTTCGAGCGGCCACTGAAAATATTTCTAAGTGGAAATGAAATGGACGAAGGTTCAATCTGCGAAGTCGCAACTTGATAAAACAACGGTTGAAATTGATGGTGATTCAATTTATCTAATACCCAAACTTCGAAGAGTTTTGAATCTAATTTCAACGCAAGTTTAATTCCCGCGAACCCAGCACCAACAATTACAACTTTCTTTCGTGCCATTTCGAAATAAATTAAGGAGCCATTCTTCCAATTGCCCAATTCCCTTCAACCAAAGTATAGGTTAAGCGATCGTGCAATCGATTCGGTCTTCCTTGCCAAAACTCATAATACTTCGGACGAATGATATATCCGCCCCAATGTGCAGGACGAGGAACTGGATGACCTTCAAACTTATCTGTATAATCTCGGAAGCGTTCGTTCAATACTTCGCGAGATTCAATGGTTGAACTTTGTGGGGATACCCATGCGCCGATTTGACTTTCACGCGGACGACTATTGAAATAAGCGTCGCTCTCTGCATCTGTCAATTTGTATAATTCTCCTTCAACTCGAACTTGGCGTTCAACGGTTGGCCAGAAAAAATTCAAGGCAACTTTGTTGTTTTGCTCAAGCTCTTGTCCTTTGTTGGAAGAATAATTCGTGTAGAACTTCAATCCGTCTTCATTCACCCCTCGAAGTAAAACCACTCGTGAATGCGGCTGCCCGGAAGCATCCACACTGCTAACGACCATGGCATTGTAATCGTGTAACTCTTCAACTTCACTCAACCAAAACTCAAGCATCTCATGCGGAGTCGCTTTCAAATCTTCAACCTCTAAGCTATGTTTTTCGTAGCTCTTTCTGTGGTGTACAATGTTACTCATAATTGCAAATGGCTTTTGCGTAATTGGTCCAACTCATGTTCTCTGTTGCCTTCGCAACGTTCTCTCTGTCAATAGGCGATTCTAAAAAGCGAAGCATTTGATTCTTCATGTTTTGAATGTCTTCTGCCTCGGCCAAATAGCCGTTGAATCCGTCTACTATTGTTTCTGGAAAATGTCCAACTTTAGTCGCCAAAATAGGCATCTTAAAATTGTAACTTAACGACTCTATGCCGCTTGGAGTAGCAGTTCTGTAGAACAACACTGCCGCATCGGACACCTGAAAAAACTTCGGCAATTCTTCATTCGAAATGAATCGATTGAAAACTACGCAGTTTTCTTGAACACCTAATTTCTCTATCCATTCAAGCGGATTGTCTTCGCGCTCATCGTCAGACTTTCGAAGAACCAACTTCTTCGCCCAACCGAATAACAATTGCTTCACCTTGGTGCTCCACTTCGAATCGTCGAGCGTTTTCCAAAACGATTCACCGCAAATTAAAAACGAAACGTCGTCTCTCTCCTTACACAACTCTGCAAATGCCTGAATGGCCAAGTCAAGCCCTTTGTACTTCCGAATGAATCCGAAATACAAAAAGACATGTTTCTTAAGTCCCAACTTCGCTTTCTCTTCTTCCAAATTGAAATTCGAAATGGGCTTGTACAAATCGTAAATTGGGTGATACAGCTTCACAACTGAAGTGTATTTCTTTTCATGAATATCAAGTCTTTCCACCAAACCGAATGAACGTTCGGGGAAGACCATCTTCAATTCTTCAAACGTATGCAGGGCATGCACTACGAAAGACGAAGCGTGCTTCAAGGCATACTTCGTCAAAAACTTATCTATTGAGCTGTGCTCTTTTTGAATAACAAAGTGAATATCGAACACCACATGAATCCCTGCCTTGCGCAGGCGCTTTGCAATGAAAGCCATGGGCAATCCTTGCAGCGCAATGCTCCACTGAAACGTTACCATTTCTGGCTTCAATGAAATAATGTAATCGGCGGTTTCCTTCCAGCTGAATGGATTGTTGTAATTCGTTAGGTAAGTCACCTTCACACGACTTCCTTCCAACAAATCAGTGGTGCTGCTTTTGTCTACGAACTCTCTGGGAATGATTGCCGGATACTGTTGCGTCCAACTCACAATATGAACATTGTTCTGCTCTTCCTTGTCCAATGCCAAGGCCAACGAAGTGTTGTAGTTCTGCATTCCGCCTTTGAAGCGCGGACCAGGACCGAAGCAAACAATGGTTCTGTTTTTCATTTACTGCTGTGCCGCTAATTTTTTCACTGCTGCCTCGTACACACGCTTCATTCCTTCTTCAATGGAAATCTTCGCTTTCCATCCCAACTTCTCTTGAACGAACGTCATATCGCAATAACGCGAATGCACTCCTACCGGCTTATCCAACAACGGCTTTATCGTTGGCTCGTATCCTGCGTATCCGCAGAACACGCGAATAATTTCATTGAAGGAAGTGAGTTTCCCCATTCCAATATTGATGGCTGTTCCGTCGTGAATGTGATCCATGGCCAATAGAATGCAGTCGATTACATCGTCGATGTGAACGAAGTCTCTTCCTTGGTTACCACTTCCCCACACCTCGAACGGATCTTCCTTCTTCGCTGCGCGCGCCGCAATAGCAGGAACAGGATAGGTTAAGTCTTGGTCTTCACCGTAACCGCTGAATGGACGAATGCACGTCACCTTCAATCCGTAATGTGACGCTGCAATTTTGGCCAAGAACTCTCCGGTTAATTTGCTCCATCCGTAGGTCATATCGGGCTCGCCCATTTTCTTGAAATCGATGTCAGACTCTTTCAAAGCTATTGCTCCGTCAACTGTTTGAAGATCGATTGGATAAGCCGCAGAGGAACTCGGATACATGAGTCTTTCTGGTTTGTAGCGACAAGCCCAGTAAAACATTTCAGCATCAATGGCAAGGTCTAATGCCACTGCCATCGGGTCTCCGTCAATCTTACTTCTTCCACCTACAATAGCTGCGAAATGGAAGACATCGTTGATGCGATTTATTTCAAATTGAAAATTCTTTTCGAAGTATTTTTCATCTTCCGAGAAAGCGCGCATCACCTTCAACGCATCGGCATGAATGAATAGCAATCTTCCGTTGTATACTGTGAAGCCTTCGCCATAGTTCGTTTTCGTGGCATTGAGCCAAGTGTCTGGATGTGTTCCAACCGATAAATCATCGATGAAAATCAACTGCGCCTCGGTGGTGTTGAAGAGTCTCTTCACCATGTTTCTTCCCACAAAACCACAACCGCCGGTAATTAAATGCGTAACCTTATTCATGTTGTAAAAATACATCAATCATTCCAAGTGCGGCACTTTCCGATTAACTTCGCAACAAGAGATAAATCAGATGCAAAAACTTCAAAATTTGGCCTTAGGGCAATGGGTTTCAGGAAGCGGAACCGGCACCGAATTGTTCGATGCTGTGAACGGAGAATTGATTACGGTTGCAGATAGCACAGGCTTAGATTTCGGCGCAATGCTGAACTACGGTCGCGAGACTGGCGGACCAGCACTTCGCAAGATGACCTTCCAAGAACGCGGAAGAATGTTGAAGGCATTGGCCTTATACCTCACCGAGCGCAAAGCCGCGTATTATGCCGTAAGCGTGAAGACTGGTGCGACGAAGATTGACTCTTGGATTGACATTGACGGTGGTATTGGAAACTTGTTCGCTTACGCTTCGTTGCGCAAGCAGTTTCCAGATTCTTCGTTTTATGTAGACGGAGAATTGGCCAAGCTTTCAAAAGAAGGAACCTTCATTGGTCACCACATTATGGTTCCGAAGGAAGGGGTTGCCTTACACATTAACGCGTTCAACTTCCCTGTTTGGGGAATGTTGGAAAAGATTGCAGTGAATTTATTAGC
Organism: Bacteroidota bacterium; assembly: GCA_039805165.1. GTDB lineage: Bacteria > Bacteroidota > Bacteroidia > Flavobacteriales_D > Sanyastnellaceae > CAIZGX01. The sequence continues at coordinate 24,402 of JBDLUS010000037.1, forward strand.
AGGTGTTCCAGCTGTGGTGAAGCCTGCAACACTTACTTCTTATGTAACTGAAGTTGTGGTTCGTGATATTCATGCCTCGGGCATTCTTCCCGAAGGTGCTTTGCAATTGATTTGCGGAAGTGCAAACGGCATTTTCGATCATTTGGAAATGCAAGACGTAGTGACCTTCACCGGCTCTGCTTCAACCGGAAAAATGTTGAAGTCACATCCGCGATTGGTAGACCAAGCGATTCCATTCACCATGGAAGCAGATTCGTTGAATGCCGCTATTCTCGGACTAGACGCTGCGCCTGGCACAGAAGAATTTGATTTATTCGTGAAGGAAGTTCGCAAAGAAATCACGGTGAAGTGCGGACAAAAATGTACCGCGGTAAGAAGAATTTTAGTTCCTGAAAAATATTTGTCAGACGTTCAAGAAGCGCTTGTGAAAGCACTTGGACAGACTGCTATTGGTGATCCACGCAATGAAAAAGTTCGCATGGGATCGTTGGCTGGAAAAGCGCAACGCGAAGACGTCCTTGCAGCGTTGAATGAATTGAAAAAAGAAAGTGACGTTATATTCGGAAACGATGCGCTCAACCTTATTGAAGCTGAAGATTCAAAAGGTGCATTCATGTCGCCAACACTCTTGCTGAACGACAAGCCTTTCGAAAAATTAAGTTCACACAACGTGGAAGCGTTCGGACCTATCTCTACGCTTATGCCTTATTCGACGACTGAAGAGGCTGTTGCTATTTCGAAATTAGGAAAAGGAAGTTTGGTGTGTAGCATCACCACAAACGATACAAGCATTGCTCGCGATTTCGTCATTAACGCAGCATCGCATCACGGAAGAATTTTAGTATTGAACAGAGCTAGCGCGAAAGAAAGCACCGGTCACGGAAGCCCAATGCCTATGCTCGTTCACGGAGGACCGGGACGTGCGGGCGGTGGAGAAGAAATGGGTGGAAAGCGTGGTGTTATGCATTATTTGCAGCGCACAGCGATTCAAGGTTCACCAACCATGCTAACGGCTATCACAGGCGTTTATCAGCAAGGCGGAGAGCAAGCCGAAGCGCAACCGCATTTGTTCCGTCAGCATTTCGAAGACCTTGTTGTCGGAGACACCGTGTTCACACACAAGCATACCGTTTCAGAAGCCGACATTGTGAACTTCGCGAATGTGAGTGGAGATAATTTCTACGCACACATGGATGCTACCTCGTTGGAAGGAACCATCTTCGAGCGTCGCGTGGCTCACGGATATTTCGTTTTATCGAAAGCAGCAGGATTGTTCGTCGATCCGAAGAAAGGTCCAGTGTTGTTGAATTACGGAATAGATGAAGCGCGCTTCACGAAGCCTGTTTATCCAGGTATGACCATTGCGGTTCGTTTCACCGTGAAGGAAAAAATTGCACAAGAGAAACGTAGCGAAGACGATATTCCAAAAGGAATTGTGAAGTTCTTGGTTGACGTATATGATGAAACCGGCGAGACGGTAGCGCTAGCGACAATCTTAACCATGGTAAAAAAACGCAACGACGAATAAGTGCGTAAACTTCTTTCGTTCGTCTTTCTTCTTGCTGCTATTCACATATCGGCCCAGTCCGACACGTGCTTCGATCCGAATTCAAAAGCGTATTATCGCTGCGAACGAAACATCGAACGCATTTGCGCTGACCATTTAGTTGACGACCTGATAGAGCTCGAAGAGACTCTTCTAACTGTTCATCCGGATCCATACGCTTATTGCGGCAAAGAGGCCTTTGGCGAAGCTTTCAAAAAAGCGTTTGACTACTATACTGAAGATCGCACAATGATTGAGCATGCTCAGAATCTAAATCGATTCATTCGCGTTGTTCAAGATTCACATTTGCAGACACATGTGTACGGACTCATGTTCGAAGCGAGTTCGGCGAGTTCTGGTTACTTGCCTCTCTTCATTCAACGCATTGATGAGAAATTTTATGTGGAAGAAGATTACATCGGAGGTCATCCTGTTGGAAGTGAAATCATTTCCATTGGAAAATTGTCAATGACTGAATTGCACAACCTTGCGAAAGAATGGAGCATCGACGAAGGAAATGCGATGAATGCAAGCGACGAAGCAGCAGCCTATTATTATACGCCTGCGCAGTTCTTCGCATATCCCTTGCAGAACGATTGGGATGTTGAGAAGATTGTTTTCCGCCTTGACAATAAAACAGACAGTGTTGAAGTGCAGTTGGTAGATATGAAACAACTTCAAAAAATCAGAAGAGAACATTTCAAACAGAATAAAAAAAACATTGAAGCTACTTTTTATTTGAATGAAAAAGGCGAATTCAATTTACATGATTGGAAAGGCGTACTAACGATCCACTCCTTCTCTTCTCGACCTTTCCAGAACGACGTGAAAAAAATTCGAAAGTTCTTTCAAGCCGTCAGAGAATTAGGCATTACAGACATTGCCATTGACGTAAGAGATAATCCCGGTGGATCCAGCGCAATGGTTGAATACCTCTGTTCGTTTTTAATGCCTAATGGATTGAACACACCGAGTAATATTATTTGGAAAGCGAGTGACTATTCGTATCAGATTGTTTCCAATTTCCGATTGAAACATTTCCCCAAGTCAACAGAAAAAAGATTCAAGCGGAATGAAGACATGCACAAGTATTTCTTGCTGAGTCAAACGCCCATAGAGGATTCAGACACAGCCTTTTTCAGCATTCCCCAACGTCAACGAAGAGAGCATGTTTACAATGGTAGGATTGCGATTTTTATGAATGGAAATACGGTATCTGCGGCTTGCGATTTCGCGCAATTGCTTCAAAGTAATCATCGAGCAGTTCTTATCGGCACACCGTGCAACGCCACTGCCAATGGCACTTGGGGCAACGCTACCACTGTTCAACTTTCACAATCTGGAATTTCTTATTCGGTTCCTACTATTCGCTACAACTACAAAAACAATTTTAGTTATTCGCGAACGCCTATTCTTCCGAATATTCCTTTGGAACAAACACTTGAAGATTTAAAATCTGGAAAAGACACAGTCTTAGAATACTTCATTAAAAACTAGTAAATCACGAAGTGTCATCACAACGTGTTGTGTCATCCGCGAAGCGGTCATCAACCGAAGGTTGTCATCACAACGCGTTGTGTCGCCCGCGAAGCGGTTACACCGTACCTAACTGAACCTTGTACTTGTCGCAGAATGCCGACCAATCCCAAATGAAATTGCGCATAATCTCATCCAAACTCTTCAGGAAGATTGGATTCGGCGTATTCATGTTTCGGAAGTACTCGTCTTGGTATTGATTCAATTCGTATTTGAAGAAGAATGCCTTCGACATGCTGTACAAAATATTCTTCGAAGGGAAATTCACGTGAGCCATGAACTTCTTGTAGTCGTTTAATTTGGCTTGGAAAGCAACTGGAGACAAATCGAAAACAGGAGCCAATTGATCTACACAATGCTGAACAATTAAATCACCTTCTCCATCGCGGAAGTGTTCATTCAAGTAATTGAAATTCCCCACAATTGCGATCATTAAGAACTTACCGTATTCATCGTCACTAATTTTTGGAGTGCAGACAAACTCAGGGGTATCGCGAATAAATCCAGCAACCTCTGGGAATCCACCTTCAACAGAATCTAGCAGCGTGTTCACGAACATGGCTGCCGCGCGCTCTGCTGAGATTTTCTTCTTTCCAAAAAATGTAATCATATGCCTTAACGATTTTTTAATCTTTCGATTTCATCAAAAATAAACGGCATACTAAGCCTTGCGACGAAAATGAAATTCACACATATCAACAGTGTTATTCCCCATTACCCCTTCGTGGATGACGCACCGCGTTGCGATGACGGCGAAGCCGAGGACCGCGGGGCGGATGTCGCACCGCGTTGCGATGACGGCGAAGCCGATGACCGCGATGCGGATGACAACTACGTTGATGACAATCTGCGATTGATGAATGAGATGCCGTATTTTTGCAGCATGTATAAGCTTCTGATTAAACCTTTCTTTTTTCTATTCAATCCAGAGAAGGCGCATTACTTGGCGATGGATCTTTTGAAATTCACAACGAAGATTCCTGGAGGAAAAATTATTTTGAAATCAATTTTTAAAGCGAAAGAAAATAGAATTGTTGTTGCTGGCATTGAATTTCCGAACAAGGTGGGATTGGCTGCTGGGTTTGATAAAGATGCTCGATGGATTGATGAGTTGGCGTTATTAGGATTCGGACATGTAGAAGTTGGCACGCTCACACCGAAAGCTCAACCGGGCAATGATAAACCAAGATTGTTCCGTCTTCCGTTGGACAATGGTTTAATCAATCGCATGGGCTTCAATAACGGTGGCGTTGAAGACGCTGCGGTGCGTTTGAGAAAACGCAAATCGAATATTATTGTTGGTGGGAATATTGGAAAGAATAAAATCACTCCGAATGAAGATGCGTTAAGTGATTATTTGATTTGCTTGAATGCCCTTCACGATTGTGTAGATTATTTCGTGGTGAATGTTAGTTCACCGAACACTCCAGGATTGCGCGAACTGCAAGAGAAAGAACCGCTAATGAAAATTCTTTCTGCTCTTGCTGAAACAAATAATACGTTTCCAAAACCGCGTCCAATCTTCTTGAAAATTGCTCCAGATTTAACAGACGATCAATTGAACGATATTGTTGAAATTGTTCTTGAAACAAAAATTGCGGGAGTCATTGCAACGAACACAACCATTTCTAGAGAGCAATTGCAAACGAATACACAAACTATTCAAAGCATTGGAATGGGCGGATTAAGCGGCGCTCCTGTTCGTTCGCGTTCAACCGAAGTGATTCGTTATTTGCATTTAAAATCGAATGGTGCATTCCCAATCATTGGCGTTGGAGGAATTCATACTTCAAAAGATGCGCAAGAAAAATTAGACGTAGGCGCTGCACTCGTTCAAGTATACACGGGCTTCATCTACGAAGGCCCTTCCATCGCCCGCAACATCGCAAACCACATCAATTAATCCGCATCTCGAAGCGTCATCCGCACCGCGGTCATCGGCTTCGCCGTCATCACCTTCGGTGTTAAGCGTTATCTCTCCACCGAAGAATCGGCCTTTCCACAAGATAATAAAGCCCCGAAGACACCGCAATCACGATTACCCAATAACCAAGGTATTTCATGATACCGTCTGCGTTTCCTTGAACAGGAAAATTCAATCCGATAACTTGAGCAACAAGTGCAAGATTAAT
>JBDLUS010000038.1:0-7224 GCA_039805165.1 Bacteroidota bacterium
AATGATTTGGGTTTGTCACATTCATTCCATCTATTCGCCAAAGCACACCTACTGGCGAATTACCCCGAATAACTATATCGTTACGACTATCATCCGGCGTGCTAACACCAGCCAAGTTTGCTACCAATCTGGCAACATCGCTTCTTCCACCTGCGAATCTATTTACTTCCTCCATTGAAAAAGTTCGCGCGCTTACAGATGACAAATTATTAAGCGTGCCACTTTTGTTGTTTGATTGAATTACAACTTGTCCAATTGGATTGTAAACTTCAATCATTTCTATTTCCAAAACAACTTCCTTTCCTGAATTCACGATAATGTTTGGAATCTGAAGATCTCCATATCCTATGAATGAACAACTCAAATTATACCGACCGGGCAAGACGTTCTCAATGGAAAAATTCCCGAGAGAGTCTGACACATAATAAAAATCAGAAGAATCAAGTTGCATCAAAACGCCAGTAAGTGGAAAGCGAGAGAACTCGTCTACAACCGTTCCTCGGATAGTTTGATGATTCAATTGGGCTTGTGAAAAGTGTGCAATTAAGCAAAATGAAATAAGGAAAAAAGGATTTTTCAAGATTGACTATTTCAATCTATGAAATCAATAATTGCAAAAGGTTTAAATGACGAATAAATTAGGACTTCATCTTCGCCTGAAGCGCCAACATCTCAACCAAAGCCTGAGCGCAGTCGACACCCTTATTTCCAAGAACGCCTCCGCTGCGAGCGCGGCTTTGTTCAATGTGATCATCGGTAAGAACACCGAACACCACCGGTTTTCCTGAATGCAGTCCAATATCTTGAATGCCTTGGGCAGTAGCCATTGACACGTATTCAAAATGCGGGGTTTCTCCGCGAATAATGCAGCCCAATGCGATGACACCTGTCACCCCGGGCTTTTCGGTAGCCCATTTAGCACCCAGAGGTAATTCAAAACTTCCAGGAACGTATTCCTTTTCAATCTGAGACTCTTGAAAACCAAGACGGAGCAATGTTTCCAATGCTCCGTTGTATAAATTCTCTGTAATATCGTCGTTCCAGCGAGAAACCAAAATAACCACGCGGTGATTTTGAATTTCAGGAAGAACAATTGCTCTTTCTTCTGAAAGATTAACTGTTGCCATTATCCTTGCGCTTTCAAGTAGTTCAACATTTTGTCTGCCTCGATATAAGTTGCAGAACGATTGTCGATACCTTCCATTGCTTTTTCTAACGTTTCTTTCGCTTTGTCTTTGTTACCTTGCTCAATGTATACACGAGCCGCTTTCAACAAGTACTCTCCTGCCAAGGCATCGCGAGTTCCGTTTGATTTCGATTGAGCCGCAGCTTTTTCGAAATACTTCACAGCTTCGTCTAACTGACCCAACTCAACGTTCATGTCACCAATGTTTCCAAGAACATAAACTGAAACCGCTTGATCGTCTACGTTTACCTCTTTGAAATGAGCCAATGCCTTTCCGAAATCTCCTTTCGTACGGAAACAAATAGCAGCACCATAATGCGCTAATTCAGCAGCATCTGTTCCTTCGTAGTTATCAATAACACTTTGGAAACCTGGAGCATCTTCATGACCATTTAAAGCCCAATCAACACTGTCGATTGACAAATAATACTGTGCCTTCCATAAAGCGTTTGCAGCTTCACGTTCGCGCGGTTGAGCAATTGTTGCATCGTAAGCGAAGTATCCGCCAACTCCAACAACCAAAGCAATACCCACTGCCATCAATGGCTTTCTGTATTTTTCGAAAAAGTTTGAAGTTGTGTTAGAAGCATGTGCTTCGTTGTTGCTAACTTCTTGGTCTGCGATATTTTTCTTTGACATGTGCGTAAATTGAGGTGCGAATATACTAAATTCCGAATAATTTTGACACTTCTAATTGTATGTCAAGAATTACTCTCCATAAACTCCAGCTGTTTCAGTTTAAGAACTACGACGCTTTCGAGGCCCACTTTGGTCCCCGAGTGAATTGTTTATTGGGGAAAAACGGGATTGGGAAGACCAATATCCTTGATGCTATCTACAGCCTGAGTTTCTGCAAAAGTTACTTTTCGCACACCGACAGCTTTTCCATTCAAGACGGGAAAGAACAAGGAGCGGCCAATGGCGAGTATGAGATTGAAGATGAACCCGCGAAAATTTCTTACGCACTCTTTCGAGACAAAAAGAAACAGGTAAGTAAAAATGGAAAGGCCTATGACCGTTTGTCGGAACACATCGGGGTTCTTCCATTGGTTATGGTTACCCCGAACGACATTGATCTGATTCGCGAAGCGAGCGATGTTCGTCGCCGATGGCTAGACCAGACTTTGTCACAGACTTCTTCAGAATATCTTCGATTGCTTATTCAGTTCAACCATATTCTCGACCAACGAAACGCGATCTTAAAAAACAACCGTTACGGAAAGTCAGAACTGGCTGAAATTATTTCCATATATAACGAACAACTGAATTACAGCGGCACGCAGATTTTCCTTGCTCGAAAAAGCTTCTTTGAAAGCTTCGCCCCTGTATTCGAATCGATTTACAACGAAATTTCTCAAGCCGAAGAATTACCCGTTTTGCGATACGAATCGGAAGTAAACGAAGAGAATTATTTATCTCTATTGGAAGGAAGCCTCGAGCGTGACATTTACGCAGAGCGCACCACCAAAGGAATTCAGAAAGACGATATCGTTTTCGAATTGCAAGGAAAAATGCTGAAAAAATTCGCTTCTCAAGGTCAACAAAAGACTTTTCTGCTCGCCCTGAAATTGGCGCAGTTGGAATACACGAAGGGTCTACTGAATAAATCGCCTTTGCTCATTCTCGATGACATCTCTGAGAAACTCGACGACAATCGCCTGCGATCGTTGTTACGCTGGTTGAATGACAATACGCAGTCGCAAATTTTCCTTTCGGATACCGACCTCGAAAAAACACCGCGCTTGTTAGCCGAAGTTGAAATGGAATTCGAAACCATTTCCCTTCAAAACAATTTTATACTTCCTGAAGAAACCCACCAACCATGAGCACAAGAAATGAATTTTCCTTGAAAGACGCCATTGGCGAGTGGATCAAAAGGTCTCCTCTTCAACGTAAATTAAATGAGCTCCAGGTTATTGAAGCCTATGAAAAAGCCGTTGGTCCAATTCTTTACAAAAAGACGAAACAGGTAACGATCAAGGGGAATCAACTTCATTTGCATTTTGAATCTGCCCCCTTGCGCGCCGAGCTTTTCCAATCGCGCACCGATTTGCTAAAGGCAATCAACGATCAATTCAGCGAGCCCCCGTTGCTGGAGATTGTCTTTTCCTGACAATTCGCAAATTTTCCAACATTCCTTCAATTATTTTTTTTTGCTTAACGCGAATGAAATGTATCTTTCGCCTACAGAAAAAAACGTATGTCGAGAATCCCAACACTCTGCGCAAAGAATAAATCAATTACAGCATTGTTAGCCCTTCTAACAGTGGTCTCTTTGTTCAACATTTCCTGGTCCGATGAGAAGCCTAAAAAGGAACATCACGGAAGCGTAGAAATGGTAAAGCTGTTAACTCAAACCAATCTTCCTGTTGGTGATAACGGTTTTTTCACTGGGTCTGGACGTTGTGGCGGATGCCATGGAGATGATCCAATTGATTTCGCGAATATCGATTCTGAAGGTTCTGATGTGAGTCCAGCAACCAATTGGAGAGGAACCATGATGGCCAACTCTGCTAAAGACCCTTTTTGGAAAGCCAAAGTAAACCATGAAATACTTGTCAACCCTGCGCATTCCCAAGAACTCGTAAACAAATGTACTTCGTGTCACGCGCCCGTTGGCCGTTTCACAAACCTTCTTGAACTCAACAATCCTAACTATTCACTCGAAGAACTCGCGTTGGATTCACTTGCACGTGATGGCGTTAACTGCGGTGCGTGTCACCAACAAAAAATGGATGGTCCACAAGGAGTTGGAAAACACTTTAGCGGTGAACTCTTTTACCACAGAGATACCATTTACGGACCGTTTATTACAGAAGAACAACAGACACCAATTTTCGAGGCTATGATGCAAAGCTTCGTAGGATACCGCCCTCTTGGACACGCTAAAATGCGCCAATCGGAGACTTGTGCAGGATGTCACAGTTTATCTACGCACACTGCCGACCTCGAAGGTAACTACACCGGTAACGATTTCATTGAACAAGCCACTTATCACGAATGGCTGAACTCTTCTTACAACGACACACCCGGAATTCAAAAAGAATGTCAAGGCTGTCACATGCCCGAAACAGGCGAAGGAGTTGTTATCGCTTCGGGATATTTATTCCTGCCACAGCGCCAACCATACGGACAACACTGGTTGGTGGGAGGAAATACATTCATGCTCGGCCTTCTTAAAAACAATGCAGCATTCTTAGGGGTAACAGCAACTGAAGAGCATTTCAACACCGCTATCGAACGCACGACTACCCTTCTACAAAATGAAACGGCTCTTGTTGCACTTACAGAAACAGGCATTGAAAATGACACAGCAAAATATTCGATTAAATTGACAAACTTGGCTGGTCACAAATTCCCTAGTGGCTATCCGTCAAGACGCGCTTACGTTGAGATCATTGCGGTTGATGATGCAGGAAATGAAGTCTTCCATTCGGGAAAAATGGATAATCAATATCGCATCGTTGGCGAAGACAACACCTGGGAACCTCACTACGATCTTATTACTTCTCAAGACCAAGTTCAGATTTATGAAATGGTTATGGGAGATGTAAACGGAAACAGAACTACAGTTCTTGAGCGTGCTGATGTGATGCTCAAAGACAACCGTCTTACTCCTACCGGTTTTTCTGTGAACCACGCGTCCTATGACACAACGAAAATTGTGGGAGACGCCTTGTACGACCCGAACTTCAATCACTTCCCGAACGGCAACGAAGGAAGCGGAACCGATCAGATTCGTGTTCACATTCCTCTCAATGGATTTTCAGGAAACTTGCACGTGACTGCTCGTTTGATGTATCAGACTGTTCCACCAAAGTATCTCGATGAAATGTTCACCTTCGATAATGAAGCCATCAACTCTTTCCGTTCGATGTACGACGCTGAAGGTGCAGACCCCGTTCAAGTAGCGGCTCAGTCTCTTATGAGTACGATTATTGGGGTTGAAGAAATTCGCATTCCTACTTTCTTGTTGTTCCCGAATCCGACTTCAGACGGATGGGTGAACCTCACTTCGAATGGAGCAATTGTAGATGAAATTGCAATCTACTCCATAGATGGAAGATTCATTGAACGAAGAAAAATTGGAAGTGTTGTTGCGCGTATTCAACTGCCAGAAACACGCGGAACTTATTTCGTTGAAATAAATTCTTCACGAGGAAGAACACTTGAACGTGTGATTCGCAGATGAGCATAAGCATTCGTCCTGTTAAAATTTCTGACGCAGACTTTTGTTTGAGTCTCTATTCAAAATATGTCGTGGGTTCCGCTGTATCTTTTGAATTGGAAGCACCTTCTCTAGAAGAATTTTCAAATCGAATCGATACAATCTCCAAGCGATTTCCTTATTTGGTTGCTGAAGAAAACGGAAACGTAATCGGCTATGCTTATGCTTCAGCCTATCGCGATCGCGCAGCTTACCAATGGAATGTGGAAGTATCTATTTACGTTGAAGATCAAAACAAAAAATCTGGCGTAGCAACAGCGCTATACACCCAACTCTTCAATGAGCTTGAGCGCATTCACATTTGCAAAGCGTTCGCGGTGATTGCACTTCCGAATGATGCAAGTGTTGGATTTCATCACAAGATGGGATTTGTAAAATTCGCAACCTATACAAATGTTGGATTCAAATTGAATCAATGGCACGATGTGTTGTGGATGGAAAGATCCATTCAATCTCCTGAGATTCCGACTACCCCTTTGTATTGGAACTACGGTTTGCGTTGAAACAAATAAACGTGTCCACGCTGTTCTATTAAATTCCAGGTGCTATCTACTTGAATTGCTTGAATGAATTCGTTCGTCTGATCAACACTCAACGGATACGTAGACTCTACCGAACTGATTAAAATAAATTCAGCATCCTTCACAAAAGGAAGCGTATAACATTTATCGCGATAAGCCAACTGTCCCACGTACGCTGAATTGGCCATCACCGCAGCATCGGAAGGAATTCGAGCCATTAAAGCCTTCACATCCGACAAATCATAATGAGGCTTGAAATGCGGCTTTTGCCAGAAGATAAAGCGTTCTTTTTCCCAAGCCTTCGAACGTTCAACAAGTCCGTAAACCGTGCTCGACAGCGTGAAGAAAATGAGCAAAGCCCCTACTCGATTTGAATTAAACTTCAATTTAGAAACGACTTCCATAACCGCCACAACCACCACTGGAGCAAACTCAATGCTGTATTGATAAACACATCCCCAAGTGCTCGGCTGATTCGTCAATTCTTTTTGAATAATAATTGGAAGTATCATCACGAAATACCAAGGACGAACGAACAGCGCCCATCCGCCAGCAACGAACAACACCAAATAGAAAAACACCTTTTCATTGTTGTAGGTTGGATCTTCAGGCATATGATTCACAAACAGCAAACGAATGAATTCAAGCGGATGCATGATCATGAATTTGATTGCAGCGGTCATGTCACCGCCTAATACAGGATACTTCCCGAAATGAACAAAGTCCTTCTCACCAGCAATGGTAGGCATAACCCACTTCACCATAAACAAGAAATACACTACACTGAATCCTGCGAAAAGCAGAATGTACTTTCGACTCTCCTTCGATTTGAAATATTTCCAAAACAAACCCAATGAAACGAAGAATAAAAACAGCGAAACATTTTCTTTCCCTAAACACATGAATACGAGCAAGGCAAAAGCCTTTCCCCATGACTTTCGATTGACCATTAAAAAGAAAAATGGAAGAGCCATTGCAGAAATAACATTGCTGTGATAGTCGTACGCCAACGCCGCTAGAGTTCCGAAAAACAAATAGAACATGGTCATTCCCCAAATTCTATAGGGGCGTGTTCCTTCGTTTTCATTCAACAAAAAATAAATACCGAATCCACCCGCGATCACAGCCACGCATTGAACAACGAGTAGCGTATACGATTTGAAGATCCATGAAAGCGGAGAGAACAACATGAGATACATGTCGAAGTGATCCGCTAGCAGATTTTTATTTTCCGGAAGGAAAAGAGACGTGTCGGCAAAACGCAAGTGCGCGTAGTCGTAAAGCGCGTT
>JBDLUS010000039.1:0-10356 GCA_039805165.1 Bacteroidota bacterium
AAACTTTTCTAAGGTTGGGAAATAATTCCCTGACGTTTTGTAGATAACCGAACTGTCTCCGCGGCTGAGACACTTCAAATTCATTTCATCGAATGTGATGTGTGGGAGAGAGTCGAACACGAAACGGTATGAAGTATTATTGGTTTTCCACTGAAGAGATTCGTTTTTGAAAAAGGTCAAATCACGAAAGAGTCCTAAACTCGATTCAACAAATTCAGCTCCGTATTTCTTTAGTTTTTTGTCGGAATATAGTTTAACGACCATGTCGTTCCATTCCTTCAGTTCAGTTTCACTCTTACCCGAATTTTGAAAATTAATGAATGACTGAATGTAGTTGTCATAGTCGGGGAAAACCTTCGCTTTAATATCAATGAACAAGTTTAAGGTCTCCCGAAATTGTTTCTTCTGTGCGTCAGAATAGACATTTTCCTCCAACCACATTTTAGACAATTTCTTTTCAATCTGATCTTTACCGTAGTCCTTTCTTTGATCTTCAAAAAGCTTGGTCAAATACCCAAGCATTTTTTCATCTTCGTCAGGCAGTTTCTCCCCCTTTTGAGCAGAAACAGTAAGGCTTATCAATAATGTGAAAAACAGGGAAATTAATTTCTTCATTGTCGCAGGTCTAGTTCCATTACAAGGTTAACGCATTTTTTCGTCAGTTCATTTTTCAGGCATCTCGAAAAAAGGCAATATTTTCAACAAGTTCAATCCTGATTATCGTGCCAAAATGATAGCGGACTTCGTACCTTTGCGCCCTAATCACTTTTGCAATGAACAAAGAGGTATTTATCGTTTCAGCCGTGCGTACTCCAATGGGAAGTTTCGGCGGATCATTAGCTAGCGTTTCTGCTACACAATTGGGTGCTACAGCAATAAAAGGAGCACTGAATAAAATTAACTTGAATCCAGAAGAGGTTCAAGAAGTAATTATGGGGTCGGTTCTTCAAGCCAACCTTGGTCAAGCACCTGCACGTCAGGCTGCGAAATTTGCCGGACTTTCAGACAACGTGCAATGCACCACTGTGAATAAAGTATGTGCTTCAGGAATGAAAGCAATCATGATGGCCGCTCAGAGCATTCAATGTGGCGACGCAGATGTGGTTGTTGCAGGTGGTATGGAAAGCATGAGCCGCGTTCCTTTCTATTCAGAGAATTTGCGTTGGGGAAATAAGTACGGAAATGTGGCCATGATCGATGGTTTGGCAAAAGATGGATTGACAGATGTGTACCACAATTATCCAATGGGAAATGCAGCAGAGCTTTGCGCGAAAGAGTGCAACATCTCTCGCGAAGCACAAGACGAATTCGCTATTGAATCTTATAAGCGTTCTGCTGCTGCTTGGGCATCTGGACAATACGCAAATGAAATTGTTCCTGTTGAAGTTGTTGGAAGAAAGGGTGATGTTGTTCTTTTCGCTGAAGATGAAGAATACAAAAACGTAAGTTTTGATAAAATTCCAGGACTTCGTCCAGTGTTCGCGAAGGACGGTACAGTTACCGCTGCAAATGCTTCAACGATGAACGACGGTGCTGCTGCATTAATCTTAATGAGTAGAGAGAAAATGGAAGCATTGGGTCTTACTCCATTGGCAAAGCTTACAGGATACGCAGATGCAGAGCAAGCACCGGAGTGGTTCACCACAACGCCTTCTTTGGCTTTACCAAAGGCTGCTGCAAAAGCTGGTGTGAAATTGGAAGATTTAGAGTTGATTGAATTAAACGAAGCGTTCAGTGTTGTTGGAATTGTGAATACACAAAAAATGAATCTAGATCCAGCAAAGGTGAACGTAAACGGTGGCGCTGTTTCTCTTGGACATCCACTTGGATGCAGTGGAGCACGTATTGTTGTGTCGTTGGTTCACGCATTGAAAAATCGCAATCAGAAATTAGGTGGTGCCGGTATTTGTAACGGCGGCGGTGGCGCAAGCGCGGTTGTTGTTGAAGCGGTATAAATCAAATAAATGAAATTAGTATTTCCAAAGCAGATCACACCGCGTTGGCTTATCTTCTCGATAGACCTTGCGCTGTGTGCGTTTGCTTTCATTGCGGCATATCTTATTCGTTTCGAATTTGCTATTCCGAAAAATGAACTGGATCTATTGCTGCTCTTCGCGCCGTTTTATTTTGTGGTGAGAGCAGTATTATTCTATGTTGGAAAATCCTATTCGGGAATCATTCGTTTTACAAGCACCCAAGATGCTATACGCTTGGGTTTTGTTTTGTTGCAAGGAAGCCTTGCTTTCATACTTATAAATTTCATTCGGAAAGGAATCAACGGAGCGTATCTAGTTCCGATTTCCATTGTTATTCTTGAATTTCTTGTAAGCGCAGCATTGCTCGTTTTCTTCCGTCTTTCAATTAAATTCCTATACATGGAATTGAAAAATCCAAGAGGAAGTAAAACGAAAGTCATCGTGTTTGGTGCGGGAGAAGGTGGATTGTTGCTGAAAAGAACGCTTGATCGCGATCGCAATTCTGCATTGGAAGTTGTGGCTTTTTTCGACGACAATCAACAAAAAGTTGGCAAGAAATTGGAAGGCGTTGAAATTTTAAGTTCGAAAAAGCTCGACGATTTCTTGGCCTCCAATCCAATTGAGGAACTGATTATTTCCATTCCTGAAATAGCCATTGCACGTAAACGTCAATTGGTTGATTTAGCATTGAAATACAAGGTGGCCTTGAAACACCTTCCGCATGCGAACAATTGGATAAATGGAGAACTGAGCGCAAAGCAATTGCGTGAAGTGAAGTTTGAAGATCTTCTTGGAAGAGATGTGATTCAAATGAGTTCAAACGAGGTGAAGAACATTATTCAGAACAAAGTGGTTCTTGTAACTGGCGCTGCCGGAAGCATTGGTAGCGAATTGGTTCGTCAATGTTTGTTATTGAATCCCGCGAAAGTTATTGCCTGTGATGTTGCTGAGACTCCCATGTTTTTGTTGGGAAATGAATTGTCGAAATTCATTGATGAAGGAAAGTTGGAAATGGTCATTGGCGACGTACGCAACGAATTGCGTATGCGACGCATGTTCGAAGCATTTCAGCCGAAAATAGTTTTTCACGCTGCCGCATACAAACACGTTCCGCTTATGGAAGACAACCCTGCAGAGGCCGTTGCGACGAATGTATTCGGTTCAATGAAGGTGTTAGAAATAGCAACGGAATTTGGTTCTGAACGTTTCGTTATGGTAAGTACCGACAAGGCTGTGAATCCAACCAACGTGATGGGGGCAAGTAAACGCATTGCAGAAATGATTGTACAGTCGAAAGACACTTCGCTTGTATGCGTAACCACACGATTTGGAAATGTATTGGGAAGTAACGGTTCTGTAATTCCTGTATTTAGAAAGCAGATTGAAGAGGGTGGACCGGTAACTGTAACGCACCGCGATATAACACGATTCTTTATGACCATTCCTGAAGCCGTTCAGTTGGTTTTAGAAGCAGGCGCTATGGGGAAAGGAAACGATATCTTCGCTTTCGATATGGGACAACAGGTGCGTATTTCTGATTTAGCGGAACAGATGATTCGCCTGAGCGGATTAGAGCCTGGAGAAGACATAGAAATTCAATACACAGGTCTTCGTCCTGGGGAGAAGTTATACGAAGAGGTTCTGGCAACCGAGGAGAACACGGTTCCAACGCACAATGAAAAAATTCTTTCGGCGAAAGTGCGCAACGTGGAAGCTTCCGAATTGAAAGAGAAGTTAGCACGCTTGGAAGAACAAATGAATCTTCAAAACAACCAAGAAATGGTTCGTGTCATGAAAGAGATTGTTCCTGAATTCAAGAGCAACAACTCTGAATTTTCGTTGCTCGACAATTAAGAATCATGGCAAGTTTCCGCACTGTTTCTTCATCGGCCGATTCATTATACAAAGTAAGCGGAAGCAAACACATTGGAAAAACCTTTCGTGTTCATTCAGAAAAGGAAGCCAAGCAAATCATTCAAAATCTTTGGGAAGAACATCCGCAAGCCACGCACATTTGCTTCGCTTATGTCTTAACTGTTTATGAAAAGTTGGAGCGAAGTTCAGACGACGGAGAGCCCGGAGGCACTGCCGGGAAACCAATCTTAAATCAAATTAAATCTGCGAAACTCACTGAAGTCTTGGTTGCTGTCATTCGTTACTATGGAGGAACGAAGTTGGGTGTGTCCGGTTTAATAGATGCCTACAAAAATGCCGCGAAGCTTGCCTTGGAGGAAAGTGGAGTAGAGGAGTGTGAGGTGGAGGTTCAATATGCACTTTCTGTTAGTCACGAAGAAACGCCGGCTCTCATGAATTCGTTGAATAGACTTTCATTTCGGAAATTGAATACGCTAGTTGAAATGAATTTCACGATTGAAATTTCTATCAGAGAAGAAATGGAAACCCAACTGCTTAGCGTCTTGAAAGATCTTCGCTTAAACTCTTTGAAAACTGAAAGACTTGCGAAGCACCTTTCGTAGAATCATTCGCAGAATCTTTCACCGAACCTACGGAGTAGCAGGTAAATTCTCATTGAAAAGCCATTGCTTGTCGAACGGCACAATGTGCACCCCTGAGTAATAGAAGTGAATAATTTCTTCCGCCGTTTTTTCTTTCTTAGCCATATTCATGGCACCCTCTTGACAAAGTCCAACCCCATGTCCGAAGCCTCTTCCGTGAAGAACAATTTCGTTGTCTAATTCTTCAATGTGAAAATAAGCCGACTTTAGTTTTAGGTCGGTGCGCATGTCTTTGGTTGCAAGCGAAGTGTTTTTGTGCACGTAATACAATGGTCGTTTATTCGCGCTGCAATTCATGCTTCCTGCAATACATGCTTCGGAATCGCTTACCGATATGTTCTTCGTTTTTAGGTAGGTCGTCCAGTCGTTTGCGCTTATTCGTTTTTCCCAGGTGCTGTTCGACATGCCCATGCAGTAGGGGTCATTCTTTCCAACACAATAAGACAAGTTCGCTTTCCACACATCTTGCGCACTGAGTGTTTGACCGCCGCAATTGCTGTGGAAAAAGGCAGTAATGAGACGCGCGGTACTATCTACAATGACAAGCTTTTCCGTTTGCTTAACGGCGGTGAAGATGTCAATGTCTTTCTTCGAAATACCATGATAGACTTGACAATGTGTGCCATCGCAAACATCACAATCGGTATGTCTATCTTGATTACGAAGTGCATATGTTCTGCTGAGTATTGACTGAACTTTGTAATACTCCAAAGGTTTGTTCGCGCCGCCTTCCGCTTCAACCACACCCGCCACATACTCTTCCAATGGCAGTGAATTTATCACTTGAATTTTTTGATCATTGGGTTGAAGGGAAAATTCGCCTTCATATTTGAAAACAAATGATTTTGAATTTTGCATTAGAGCGAAAAGCGCATCGTTTTTCATTGAAAAAAAACTCGCCTTCGAAGTTTGAATGGCCTTGTAGGGATCTGTTTTTATTTGAATGTTTTTCCCATTCAACATAAAAACAACGGTGTGTTTGCTTGGTATGTGAAGATTAATGGTGTCGCACTGAATGTGAAAACTGTCGGTGCATTGCACATAGAGATAGGTCCATTGTTTTTGAGAAAGCAATTCCAAGCGAACGGCCTGTCCGTGCAGATGCATTGACAGGAGTATTGCGCAGAAGAATAAGATGCTCGTTTTCACAAGCGCTAAACTACGTTCAGAAGAATTAGGCTTTTGATCGACCTTCAATATTTTTCAACAGCAAGCTTGCCGTTAACTCTGAAGCACCACCGTTTCCAAGTGACTCTTTCAATTCTGCGTAGGACTTCAAAACCGATTCGCGTTTGCTTCCACCAACGATAACTGCGCGCAATTCTTCTTCTGCTTGGGTCACGTTCCATTCGTCTTGAATAAGTTCGCGAACGGCTTCGCGATTCAACAACAAATTCACCAAGGAAATGTATTTGATTTTCACCAAGCGTTTCGCAATGGCGAAAGAAACTGCATTCGCTTTGTAGCAAACCACTTGCGGTGTGCCAAGCAATGCTGTTTCCAGCGTTGCCGTTCCACTGGTAACCAAAGCCGCTTCGCTGGCTTCCAACAAATCGTAAGTAACGTTGTAAAACAAACTCACTTTGTGCTTTCCAATAATTTCCTTGTATAAACTTTCAGGCAGGGAAGGAGCTCCTGCAATGATAAACTGATGCTCGGGAAATTTGTATTTCATTTCCAACATCACATTTAACATACGTGTAATTTCTTGTTGGCGGCTTCCGGGAAGCAATGCAATGATTGGACGGTTGTCTAAGAAATATCGCTTGCGAAATTCTTCCGGAGACACGCGTTTGCGTTTGTTCACTTCATCGAGAAGTGGATGCCCCACAAACTGAACATCCATGCCTTTCTTGGCGTAAAATTCTTTTTCGAAAGGAAGAACCGCATAGAGTTCAGTAACGTCGCGTTTAATTTTGTGAACACGATTTTCTTTCCAAGCCCAAATCTGTGGAGCAACATAATAATACACCGGAATCCCTTGCTGCTTAGCCCATGCAGCAATGCGCAGGTTGAATCCCGGATAATCGATAAGGATCAAAGCATCGGGTCTCTCATTCAGAATTTCATCTTTACATCGCTGAATGTTTTTGAAAATGGTGCGAATGTTTTTCACCACTTCCCAAAATCCCATGAAGGCTAAGTCTTTGAAGTGTGTAGAAATTGTCACGCCTTCTTTTCGCATTAAATCGCCGCCCCAACCCATTAGTTGAAGCGTTGGATCTTTCTTCAACAAGGCCATGGCTAAATTGCTTGCATGTAAATCGCCCGAGGCTTCTCCGGCGATGAAAAAGAATTTCTTTCCTTCTTGCATCAGTACAAATAGATTGCTACCGGAACGCTAACAATTACAACGGCTAAGAGTCCTTTGCAGAAGTTGTAATATTCTTTACGAATCATAACGAAGAACAAGATCACGTCGAACAGGATACTCACCGTTACCAATTTGTCGTGAAATATATCGCTTCCTTGAACCAAGGTTTCAATGAATCTAGTGAAGGTTTGTCCGTTCGCTTGTGCAATTAAAAATCCAAATACAACGAATCCCACCGCAGCCCCAAGAATTCCGGCAGCTACGCCATACGCGAACGTATCGAATTTACCTTTTTTTACTGTGGCCATTGCTGCAAGTGTTTAAGGGTGTGATATGCGGTTAAATCGTATTGAACCGGAACAGCAGAGACATACATGTTTGCTAATGCGTATTCGTCGGTGTCTTCGCCTTTGTCGTGATTGTGGAAGGTTCCTGTTAACCAGAAATAGTCTTTTCCACCCGGATCTTTTCTGTGTTCAAACCAATCGTCCCAGAAGGCTTCAGCCTGACGGCCGAAACGAATGCCTTTAATTTCTTCAATGCTTCCTTTCGGTATGTTCACATTCAAACAGAAATTTTCAGGAAGCTTATCGTCGTTCAAAACATTGCGAACGATAATTTCAGCAAAATGCATAGAAGCGCTAAAGTCGGCGTCTGCTGCGTAGTCTAGAAGAGAAAAGCCGAGAGACGTAATTCCTTCCATAGCTCCTTCAAGCGCCGCCGACATGGTTCCGCTGTATAGTACGTTTGTCGCGGAATTGTTTCCGTGATTCACACCACTTAAAATTAGATCGGGCTTTTTCTTAATGATTTGAGAAATGCCGAACTTCACGCAATCGGCCGGGGTACCTGTGCAAGAATATGCCTGAACCCCTTCACCAAAGATGTTTTGTTCTTGAGCGCGAATGATACCGTTAATGGTAACGGCGTGTCCCATTCCGCTTTGCGCTTTGTCTGGAGCAACCACAACTACTTTCCCGAATTTCTTCGCAACTTCCACCAACGAACGAATACCTTTCGCGGTAATGCCATCGTCGTTCACAACTAAAATCAAAGGTTCTGAATTCATACTGCAAACATAAGCTTGAAAAGTAGCTTCACTTGCCTCAGGTTCATGAATATTTCTTCATCTTTGCCGAAGATTTATAAACATATGAATGCATTCGTAGTAGGTGGTGTTCGCACCGCAATTGGAAGTTTCGGAGGAACGCTTGGTCCGGTTAGAGCCGATGATTTAGCCGCTATTGCTTTATCTGAACTCATGAAGAAATTCACGAACCTTGATCCCGCTGTTATTTCAGACGTGTTCATGGGATGTGCGAATCAAGCCGGAGAAGACAACCGTAACGTGGCGCGTATGGCCGTTTTGCTAGCCGGACTTCCGCATACCGTTCCTGCTGAAACCTTGAATCGCTTGTGCGCTTCAGGAATGAGTGCAGTTGCTACTGCGGCGCGTGCAGCGCATGCGAATGAAGGCGATGTGTTTATTGCGGGCGGAGTTGAGCACATGACGCGCGGACCGTGGGTGATTTCAAAGACCAGTTCGGCTTTCGGAAGAGATGCACAAATGTTCGACTCATCTTTCGGATGGCGTTTTGTGAATCCGAAAATGAAAGAGATGTACGGAGTAGATGCGATGGGTGAAACGGCAGAGAACTTGGCCGAGATGTTCAACATCTCGCGCGAAGATCAAGATGCTTTCGCTTTGTGGTCGCAGCAAAAGGCAGCGGCCTCCATTGATTTATTGAAGGAAGAAATTGTGAACGTTTCCATTCCAACGAAGAAAGGAGATCCAATTATTTTTAATATAGACGAATTCGCGAAAGCAGGAACCACACTGGAAGGTCTTGCGAAATTGCGTGCTTCATTCAGAAACGGAGGAACCGTTACTGCAGGGAACGCCTCAGGTTTGAACGACGGTGCTGCTGCCTTATTAATGGCGAGCGAGAACGGATTGAATACGCACGGATTAACACCGTTGACACGCGTAGTTTCTTCAGCAGTAAGCGGAGTAGAGCCGCGCATTATGGGCATTGGTCCGGTTGAAGCGTCGAAGTTGGCGTTGAAACGTGCAGGATTGACGCTTGATCAAATGGATATTTTAGAATTGAACGAAGCCTTTGCGGCGCAAGTGTTGGCTTGCACGCGTCAACTTGGATTGGAAGACAACGATGCGCGCATCAATCCGCAAGGAGGAGCAATTGCCTTGGGTCATCCACTTGGAATGAGCGGTTCACGCTTGGTTCAGACAGCTTCAATGCAATTGGCTCGTAGTAATAAGAAATATGCTTTGTGCACCATGTGCATCGGAGTAGGTCAAGGATATGCAGTTGTTTTAGAGCGCGTATAACATGGCGAACATTTTCGAATTCAACGGATATATTCCTGTCATTCACGAATCGGCTTTCATTCATCCGAATGCAACCGTAACGGGAAATGTCATCATTGGAAAGAACGTATATATTGGTCCAGGCGCTGCCATTCGCGGCGATTGGGGACAGATTGTTATTTCAGACGGATGCAACGTTCAAGAGAATTGCACCATTCATATGTTCCCTGGAACCACCGTTGTCTTGGGCGAGAACGCGCACATTGGTCACGGTGCTATTGTACACGGTGCGCAGATTGGCGCGAACACGTTGGTTGGAATGAACGCAGTCTTAATGGACGACGTTGTGGTTGAAGAAGAATGCATCATTGGAGCCTTGTGTTTTGTCCCCGCGAAAACTGTTGTAGAAAGAAGAAGTGTTATGGTTGGAAATCCAGCTAAGAAAGTGAAAGAGGTGAGCGATCAGATGTTGGAATGGAAGACAGAAGGAACAGGTTGGTATCAGCGTCTTCCTGAAGAATGTCGAAATACTTTGCGTCCCGTTGAGCCGCTTCGTGAAATTCCAGCTGACCGAAAAGTTCAGGACACGAAAGGCTACAAAGCCTGGCACGAGCGCAAGTCATGAGTTTTCAGTTTAAGCAATTCAAAGTAGAACACAGCAACTCTTCCATGAAAGTTGGAACTGACGCGGTCTTGCTCGGAGCTTTCATTCAAACAGAAAAACAAGAAAAGATTTTAGAAGTCGGAACGGGTTGTGGCGTTGTTGCGCTCATGCTGGCGCAAAAAGGAAATCGCGTTTTAGCAATAGACATTCATGCACCTTCGGTGGAAGAAGCACAACAGAATTTCGGCTCTTCGAAATTTGCACCTTTGCTCATGGCCGACGAGATTGATTTTTTCAAGTTGCAGGCTCCAGTGAAATTCGATCGCATTGTTTCGAATCCTCCTTTTTTTCAGAACAGTTTGCAAGCCCCTGACGAAGCGCGCAATGCCGCACGTCATGCCGTGAACGATTGGGTCAAGCGCTTTTGGGAACGTGCTCGAAAGTTAACCGGAAGGGTAAACGTGATTATCCCCGTTGAAGTCTTTGACGAGTGGAAACGCGAAAGTGAATTGTCGGGTTTTTTCTTGGTGAAGAAATGCACCATCTTCTCTCGCGCCGACAAACCCGCCATTCGCTTCATCTTAGAATTTTATCGAATTGAACAACCGCTTGAAGAA
>JBDLUS010000040.1:0-3678 GCA_039805165.1 Bacteroidota bacterium
GCCCAGGTGATGGCTTCTTCCTTGAAGTAATCTCCGAACGACCAGTTGCCTAACATTTCGAACATGGTGTGGTGATAGGTATCTACGCCCACCTCTTCCAAGTCGTTGTGTTTTCCGCTCACGCGAAGACACTTTTGAGAATTCGCAATTCGCTTGTGTTCTATTGCGCCGTGTCCAAGGAATAAATCTTTGAACTGGTTCATACCAGCGTTGGTGAACATAAGCGTTGGATCGCCCTTCACCACAATGGGTGCCGACGAAACAATGTGGTGACCTTTCGATTTGAAAAAGTCTAAAAAAGTTTGGCGAATCTCTTGAGCTGTCATCATGCGCGCAAATTTACATCTCACAAGGGAAGAAGCGATTAAAAAAAGTGACGTAAATTCGCAAGGCATGAAGAAATTTAAGTACAAATACATCTTCAATCCGAATACCCTCAACTACGAGGCTATAACGTACACCATTCGCGACTACGCATGGATTGTCACACGCTATTTACTTGCGGGGGTTGTTTTAGGTGGAATTGGTATTGTACTTTACGCGTCATTCTTCAAAGATCCAGAGACCGAGCAACTCGAGAAAAAAATCAATTACCTCGAAACGCAGATTGAAACGTTCAACAGAAAAATTGACACGTTGGAATTGTTTGCGACAGACCTCGAGCGTAGAGATGAAAACGTGTACCGTTCTATCTTCGGGGCAGAGCCGTATGCGCGCAAGTTTTCTGGACTTTCGTCGAAAACACACAATGACTTTGCTACAGATAAAGACGTTGAAGAAACGTTGTTCCGCATTCGCAAATTGCAAGAAATGTTCGTGAGTCAAAGTAAATCGTACGAAGAGATTTATTCTTTGGCGCGCGGACAAGACGCTATGTTGCAAAGTATTCCTGCCATTCAACCTATTTCGAACAAAGATTTGGAGCGAATCTCTTCCGGATTCGGATATCGCATTCATCCGATTTACAAGGTGGCTAAACTTCACACCGGATTAGATTTCACAGCGGACATTGGGACTGAAATTTATGCCACCGGAGACGGCGTTGTTGAAAAAATCGAAAGTATCTATACGGGGTATGGAAATAACGCTGTAATCCAGCATGGATACGGGTATCAGACACTTTACGCTCACATGAGCAAAATTCTCGTTCGTCAGGGCGAAAAAGTCAAAAGAGGCCAATTGATAGGGCTTGTAGGCAATACGGGTGCATCTACAGGTCCGCACTTGCATTATGAAGTTATTAGAAACGGTGAAAAAGTAGATCCGGCGTTTTACTTTTACAACGACATTACGCCTGAGCAGTACGAAGAGGTATTGCAGCGTGCTGCCAATGCCAACCAAAGTTTCGACTAATTATGTCTAAGACCTTCGAAATAGAAAAGATTTACTTCAGCATTTCTGAAGTTGCCGAGATGTTTGATGTGAACGCTTCTCTTCTACGTTTTTGGGAAAAGGAATTTCCGCAATTGCAGCCGCGCAAGAATAGCAAGGGCAATCGCATGTATTCAAAGAAAGACATTGAGTTATTCAAGAAGATTCACGAATTAGTGCGTGTGCAAGGATTCACGCTGGAAGGCGCGAAGAACGCGCTTCGTCAAAAGGTGAACGAGACCGATGGCGCAGCTATTCAAGCGCGTTTAATTCGCGTTCGTTCTGAATTAGTGAGCATTTTAAGCAGTTTGTAAAAACAAACGAACGCGTGGCTTGTTTCTAAGTCATGTTATCTGAAACAGACATTGATCGAATCATAGAAATGGCGTGGGAAGACCGCACGCCATTTGACGCTATTACCGCGCAGTTCGGCATTAGCGAAGCCGAAGTTATTGCGCTTATGCGCAAAGAAATGAAGGCCACCTCCTTCCGCATGTGGCGCGCCCGCGTGCAAGGAAGAGCCACGAAACACGTGATGCTTCGCACTGAATCGCTGAACGACGACAGTCGCTTTAAATGCACCCGTCAGCGCAGCGTTTCCAACAATAAAATTTCCAAAAGGAAATGAAAGTTGGTCTCGTCTTTCCGCACCAGCTGTTCGAAGAGCACGAACTCTTCCGTTCGTGCGATTGTCTTTTGCTCATTGAAGAGCCTCTCTTCTTTTCCCAATACCCCTTCCACAAGAAAAAAATAATCTTGCATCGCGCAAGCATGAAAGCCTTTCTGGAAGAGCAGTCCAGAACTTCTTCCAACTGGAAATACCTTTCACACCACGAAGCATCTTCCCTTCAAATTGAAAATGAATTGAAGTCCTTGTGTGCGAGGGAATTGTTGTGGATTGACACGGTCGATTTCAACCTAGAAAAAAAAATAAACAAGTGGGCGCAACGATTAAGTCTTGCGACCAAGCGATTCGAATCACCGAATTTTTACAATTCGGAAGCAGAGCTTCGCGAATATTTCAGCAAGAAAAAATTCTTCTTGAACGACTTCTACATTCACGAAAGAAAAAAGAGGAAAATTCTGTTGGAAGTCAACGACGAACCCGTTGGTGGCAAATGGACCTTCGATACTGATAACCGCGCGAAAGCCCCGAAGGGCATGCAGTTTCCCGCTCCGTATTCTTCAACAAGAAATGAGTTTGTGGTTGAAGCAACGGACTACGTAAAAGCGCATTTCGAGAAACATGTAGGTACTTCAGCAAACTTCATTTACGCTGTTACAAGGGCCGAAGCGAAAACGGCTTTGCACTATTTCATTCAACATAAAATAAACGAATACGGAACGTACCAAGATGCCATTGTGCCGCAAGAAGCGTGGCTCTTTCATTCCGTGATTTCTCCGTATTTGAACATTGGATTGCTTACTCCGCAAGAGTGTGTGCAAGCAGCGTTAGATTCAAATGCTGGGATGAATAATGTGGAAGGATTCGTGCGTCAGATCTTAGGTTGGCGTGAGTTCATTCGAGCGGTGTATGTCTTGAAAGGCGTGGAAGAACGCAATTCGAATTTCTTTCAACACGACCGAAAATTACCGAACGGATTTTGGGATGGAAGTACCGGTATTCGTCCGATCGACGATTGTTTGAAAGGACTTCGCGAAAATGCGTATTCGCATCACATTGAACGCTTGATGTTGTTGGGCAATTTCATGTTGTTGAGCGAAGTTCATCCGCATGAAGTGTACGAGTGGTTCATGACCTACTACATAGATGCTTACGACTGGGTTATGGTTCCGAATGTTTATGGTATGTCGCAGTTCGCAGATGGCGGCCTCATGAGCACGAAGCCATACATGAGTGGTTCAAATTACATTTATAAAATGAGCAACTACAAAAAGGGCGAGTCGTGGGAGAAGATTTGGGATGCGCTATTTTGGAATTTCATTGAACGCAACACCCCTTTCCTTGCGCGGAATTATCGCTTGAGCATGATGGTGGCTTTGCTGAACAAAATGGACGGGCAAAAAAAACAAGGGCACCTGGCCCTTGCTCAATCTTTTTTGAATAAAGAGAATTAAGATCCGCAGTAAAGACAGCCTTCGTCTGCGTCTTCCATTTCGCCTGTGCCGTGCACCAAGCGCTTCACTTCGTTTTCTACATCTGCTTCAGACCAGGTAGGGTTTACGGCCTTAATGCGTGCTTTTAAAAATAGGTATTCGTTCGATTCCATAGGATGTTGTTTTTGGTAAAAGGAAGTTACAAAGGTGAATATGAAGCCCGTGTTAAGTCGAATTGACTTACTAACA
>JBDLUS010000041.1:0-27142 GCA_039805165.1 Bacteroidota bacterium
CAAGGATTTGTTTCTCATCCCGATTTTCGAGATTTGAAATCAGAAATTGAAGGGAACTATCCACAAGAACGTCTCGATTCCCTTCATGAAAAAATTCTAGAGTCTTCCTTGCGACTACAAATGTTGATTCCAAATATGAAATTACCGCAATTGATATGGATGAATTCAGGATTCAATATTGGTGCGTACAGCACCGATGAGTATTTGGCTGTTGGATTGGATTTTTATTTGGGGCAGAATAATCGAATTACGAAGTCGGTTCCTTTTCCACAATATCAAAAAGAAGATATGACTCGCGGGCAGCTCGTGCCGAACGCTATTAAGAACTTAGCTTATTACTATTTGTTAAAATCGGATACGATTCAACACGAGAATGATATGTTGTCTGAAATGATTTTTCATGGAAAGGCGCACTACCTTACGTGGTTGGCCTTTGAAGAGATTCATGATTCAACGTTAATGGCGTGGACTAGTGGGCAGTACACTTGGACGCAAGGTCATCAGTTGAATGTGTGGAAGGAAATAGCGCGACAAGAAGTGTTGTTCTCCAAGAACAGAGTGGAGGTTCAACGTTGGTTTGAATACGCTCCTTTCACAAATGCTGAAAACGTTCCGCAAGAAAGTGCTCCGCAATTGGGTGTGTTTATGGGATTCGAGATGGTGAAGAGTTACATGGAGAAACATCCAGAGATAACTGTTGAACGTCTCTTGAAAGAAGACAACGCACAGAAAATATTACAAGCTTATAAACCGAATTTATGAAGAAGTCAACGATTTCAATTGAAGTAGAATTAGACGAAAATAATGTTCCTGAAACCATTCAGTGGGAAGCTCCCGAGCTTGGTAAGAAGGCTGAGTGTAAGGCCATGATTCTTTCCGTTTGGGACAAGGCCGAGGCTAATACAATGCGTATTGATTTATGGACGAAGGATATGCAGGTGGAAGAAATGACATTCTTCGTTCACCAAACCTTATTGACTCTTTCAGATAGTTTTGAAAAAGCCACGGGTGATGCACGAATGGCAGCGACTATGCGTGATTTCTGCGATTACTACGCAGAGAAG
This sequence comes from Bacteroidota bacterium, assembly GCA_039805165.1. Classification (GTDB taxonomy): domain Bacteria; phylum Bacteroidota; class Bacteroidia; order Flavobacteriales_D; family Sanyastnellaceae; genus CAIZGX01. Next base: position 1,065 of record JBDLUS010000041.1, read on the forward strand.
ATGAAGATCAATCCTCCGCTTTAATCGTAGTCTTTCGCGAACTCTTTTCTCCAAGCTGCAATTTGCTCTTGAAGTTCTGCGCGACCCATTCTCTCAACAGATGCTGTAAAGAAGTACTGCGGAAGTTCTTCCCAGGTCTTCTTCAGTTCAACAGTAAATGCATCGAAACGGATAGTCTTTTGAAGATCTGTTAATTTTTCACACTTCGTAAATGCGATGCAGAAGGGTAAGCCTTGCTCGCCTAGCCATTGCATAAATTCTAGATCTATTTTTTGCGGCGGAATGCGGAAGTCTAAAAGCACAAAAGTGCAGATTAGATTTTCTCTTTGGTCGAGGTAGTTTCGAATGAAGCTTCCCCATTTGTTTCGCTCGGTCTTCGAAGTTTTTGCGTAACCATATCCCGGTAAATCGACCAAATACCATGGATGTTTTTCCTCGTTGATTAGGAAGTGATTGATGGTTTGTGTTTTTCCAGGGCTTGCCGATGTTTTCGCAAGTCCTTTTTTGTTCACGAGCATGTTAATGAGTGAACTCTTTCCCACGTTCGATCTTCCAATGAATGCGAATTCAGGGTAGATGGGTGGGGGACATTTGTCGGTTTCTACCGACGACTTTACGAAGGTAGCAGAATGAATTAATTCTTTACTCATTTTGCTTTATATGTTTTGCTCTTTCAGCCAGGCGTCCAGTAATGTGTTGAATTGAGCCGACTGTTCCATCATAGGAGCATGTCCGCATTCTTCAATCCAATACAATTTGGCTTGTGGAAGTTTATGTTGAAATTCTTCAGCGACTTCAGGGGGAGTGATGGTGTCATTCTTTCCCCAAATTAAGCAGGCTGGAATATTCATGTCTTTTAAATCATCGGCCATGTTGTGGCGAATGGCACTTTTCGCAAGGGCCAAAATGCGTAACACGCGGTTGCGGTCGTTTACCACTTCGTAGCATTCGTCGACCAATTCCGGAGTAGCATGTTTTGGATCGTAAAATGTTACTGCTACTTTCTGGCGAATGAATTCTTTGTCTTCTCTTCTTGGGAAGCTTGAGCCGAAAGCATTTTCATACAATCCGCTGCTGGCTGTAAGGATAAGTGACTCCACTCTTTCCAAATGGTTCTTGGTGTAGACCAAGGCTACATGTCCACCTAATGAATTTCCCAAGAGGTTCACTTTGTCCCATTTTTTATGTTGAATGAAATCGTGAAGAAATTCTGCCAATGACTTTACACCCGTTGTAAGAAGTGGCATTGTGTATAGCGGTAACATGGGGATAACAACTTTGTAGCGAGGTTTGAAATGATCGACCACGTCTTTGAAGTTGCTTAACGCTCCGAATAATCCGTGAAGTAGAACCAGGGGTTTGCCCTCTCCTTCTTCAATGTAGGTGTAATCACCGTCGGTTTTTAAAGTGTATTCCATAATCTATAGCTGACGAATTTACGCGATTCTACTCGAGAATAGCCACCCAATGTTACAAGCAATGAACAATTCGAGGTGAATGAAGGGGTGTGTTCATTGTAATTAACATTTCCCACTTTTTCCCACCGCTGTATTTTGGGTCTAAACATATTGATTTACAATGGTTTTATGGAGTTAAAGGTTGTCGGGTGCTGTTGAAGTTTTTAACAAAATGGCTATTTTGGGTTATTTAGTGGTAAAAAGTGGGAAGAAGTGATTATTTTTGGAAAACAATTCACAATTGAATGTTAAACCTACTCGGAGAATACCACTGTAAAGTCGATGCAAAAGGGCGTTTGCTCTTTCCTGCGCGCTTGAAAAAGCAGTTGGAGAATGTTCTGCATCACGGGTTGGTGGTTAACCGCGACATCTTCACGCAGTGCTTGGTGGTTTATCCAAAGCCAGAATGGGACATGGTGAATGAAGAGATGTCGAAGTTGAGTAGATACAATCAAAAGCATCAGATGTTTCAGCGCAAATTCATGAAAGGAGCTACGCTTCTTGAGTTGGATAGCGTTGGTCGTTTGTCTTTGCCTGCCAGTTTATTAGAATATGCAGGTGTAGATGGTTCGAAGAATGAATTGGTTATTTCGGGTCTTGGTCAGAAAATGGAAATCTGGGCATTGGATCAGTACAACGCTGAGGTGTTGGGAGAGGAGATGGATTTCGGAGCGTTGGCGGAAGAAGTTAGAAAAGACATTGACGCAAAAGGCGACAAATAATGGAGCAAGTTTATCATACCCCGGTGTTGTTGCACGAGTCGATAGAGGGGTTGAATATTAAGCCCGACGGGGTTTATGTAGATGTAACTTTTGGTGGCGGAGGTCATTCGAAAGAGATATTGAAACACTTGACAACTGGAAAGCTTATCGCGTTTGATCAAGATGCTGAAGCGGCGAAGAATGTTCCACAGGATGAGCGATTGATTTTTGTTCCACAAAATTTCAGATTCGTTAAGAATTGGGTTCAGCTTCATGGGTTTCAGCAGGTCGATGGGATATTGGCGGATTTAGGAGTAAGCAGTCATCAATTTGATTCAGGCGAAAGAGGGTTTTCAATCCGTTTCAATGGACCGTTGGACATGCGCATGAATCAATCGACTGGAATTTCTGCCGATGAGTGGATTAACAAGTCGAGCGTTCAAGAAATTACAGACGCCTTACGCATGTATGGCGAGCTTGATGGGGCATACAAGGTGGCGAAGGAGATTGACATGTATAAGCCTTTGGGAACGACGCAAGCTTTAATCGACTGCACGCAGTCGTTCGCGAAACGCGGGAAGGAGAAGCAGTTCTTGGCTCAGATGTTCCAAGCGTTTCGCATGGTGGTGAACGACGAGATTGCTGTGTTGAAAGAGTTTCTTCAACAGTCATTGGAGTTGTTAGCGCCAGAGGGAAGATTAGTGGTTATCAGTTATCATAGTTTGGAAGATCGATTGGTGAAGGATTTTCTTAGATCTGGAAATTTGGAAGGGGAGATGAAGAAAGATTTTTTCGGAAATCTCGAGCGTCAGATTGAGCCAGTGAAGAGCAAACCAATCCTTCCATCACAAGAAGAAATTGAAAGAAACGGTAGAAGTCGAAGTGCTAAACTTCGAGTAGGTCAAAAAAAATAAAACTTTAAACCGAATGAATGTTCGTTCGGTTAGTGAAAATGGCAAAGAAAGAAGAAAATAAACGCAAAGGAATTACCTTCAGAGAAATCATAGGAGGAGAGTTCTTGACACGCCAGTCTCTTGTGCGTCAAATGCCATTTTTCTTTTTTATCGTGGTGTTGTTCTTCATTCAAATTAGTATGATTTACTACTTCGAATCGGTTCAAATAGAAATCAAGAACACCAAGGAAAAACTTAAGAATATTAATTCGGAATACAGCACCAACGCGAGTGAACTTAGTGTGAAATCGCAACATAGCGAGGTGGTTGGACAGGTTGCACCTTGGGGATTGGTTAATTCTACCACTACTCCATACATCATAGATGTCGATTCAAATTTCTTCAAGATCACCAATGAATGAGTTGAAGAAAATATCTGTTTGGATCTATGTCTTGTACGTGGTTTTATGCGTTTTGGCATTAATCATTATTGGAAAAGTATTCTACATTCAAGCGATTCCGAATGAAGACGCTCAACGCAGGGCGGCTCAATTCACGTACAAACTTCGAGACATTGAACCCGAGCGCGGAAGAATTCTTGCTGCTGATGGTTCTCCACTTTCAACCAGTATTCCTGAATATGAGATTCGTTGGGACAGTAAGGGTGGATATAACATCGAGCGTTTCAATGAGAAAATAGATAGCTTATGTTCTGGCCTCTCTGCATTGTTTGGTCAGAAAACACCGCAGGAATATAAAGACATGTTTTTGTCGGCAATTGCTTCTGGTAAAAGAGGCTTGCTAATTATCGACCACATTAATTACAATCAACTTCAGAAATTCAAAGCATTACCTTTTGTTAATGCCAAAAAGTTACGAAGTGGATTTGTGATTAAAGCCAAAGAAAAACGTGCGAAGCCCTATGGTGCGCTTGCTGCGAGAACGATTGGTATTTTCAGAGAAAGCAACATGGTTGGTTTGGAAGCCTCTTATGATTCTTTGCTGAGAGGTAAGGCTGGAAAGCAGATGCAACAGATGGTTGGCGGTGATACGTGGGTCCCTATGGATGGTGAATATATCGTAGAGCCAGAACCGGGATTTGATGTGGTTACTACGTTGGATGTTCATTTACAAGATGCCGCACAAAGTTCATTGCGTCACACCATGGAAGTGAACAGAGCAGATTGGGGATGTGTGATTTTAATGGAAGTTAAGACAGGATACATCAAGGCCCTTGCGAATTTAACGTATGATTCCGTTGCTAATAAATTCTACGAAACAGAGAACCTGGCTTTAACACAAAGTGTTGAGCCTGGATCTACCATGAAGTTGGCGAGTCTGCTAGCGGCTATGGAAGAAGGGAATTTAAATCTTGATAAAGTTGTTCATACAGGAGGTGGAACTTTTACCATTGGTGAGCACACACTGCGCGATGTAAAAGCATGTGGTTCAATAACAATTGAACAGGTATTCGCAAAGTCTTCCAATGTTGGCACCGCTATGGTTGTTCGCGATGTGTTTGGAAGTAATCCTCAGAAATTTTTAGATTATTTAGATCGTTTCGGATACGGACAACTCGTTGGAATTGATTTGTTGGGTGAAGGAAAATCGAGTGTTAAGCGCACCATGAAGGACGCCGGTTGGAGCGATTTGAGTTTGACGCAAATGGCGGTTGGATATGAAGTTCAAGTGACTCCGCTGCATCAGTTGTGTTTTTACAATGCTATTGCAAACGGTGGAAAATTCATGAAGCCGCGTTTGGTAAGTGAGATCCGCAAGAATGGTTTGACTTATGAAAAGTATGAGCCCGTTGTTATTCGCGAGAATTTCTTAAAGCCTGAGACTATTGCTAAAGGTCGCAAGCTTATGGAGGCGGTAACTACAATTGGAACAGGTAAGGGAGTATTCAAACATTCTCCTTATCGCGCTGCAGGAAAGACAGGAACCGCTCGTGTTTTCGAGAAAGGACATTATTTGGAAAATTCGCACAGAGCGTCTTTCGTTGGCTATTTTCCAGCTGAAGATCCAAAGTATTCATGCATAGTCGTTGTAAACAAAGCGCGTGTTTTCGAAGCGTTCGGAGGAAAAGTTGCAGCACCTGTTTTTCGTGATTTAGCGAATATCTTATTCGGAACGGAGTTGGATATTCCGCACAACGCTATGGGTAGCGACAGCACGTTCGTTGCACAGCCTTGGATTCCGACAATTTTATCTGGAGAATCGAACGCATTACGCAAGGCATTCTCGCATGTTCAATTTCCATATGCGTTGGAAACAGATGCACAATATATCAGCGCAAATTCCAATGCTTCGGGTATTACAATCTCGAGCAAAGACGAAAGTGGAAACAAGGTTCCGGATGTCCGCGGAATGGGATTAACAGATGCGGTATATGTATTAGAAAAGAGAGGCCTAAAGGTTTCATCTACCGGATACGGAAAGGTTGTATCGCAGAGCATACTTCCTGGAACTAAAGCCAATCATCAATTCATTCAAATTACTTTACGATGAAGCTACTGCAAGACATATTGTACAAAGTGCGACTTGAAGGTGTAGTTGGAAAAACCAATGTTGCTGTCGAGAGTATTACTTCAGACTCGCGAGCAGTTCGTCCAATGGCGTTGTTTGTTGCGGTAAAGGGAATTCAGTCAGATGGACATTCGTACATCGCAAAGGCTATTGAGTTAGGAGCTGCCGCTGTTGTTTGTCAGGATCTGCCTGAAAAATTAGACGAAAATATAGTATATGTTCAAGTTGCCGATACCTCAAAAGCATTGGGTATTATGGCAGCGAATTTTTATGAGAATCCTTCAGAGAAAATGAAGGTTCTTGCTGTTACCGGAACAAATGGAAAGACTACGGTTGCTACCTTGTTGTTCCGCTTGTACCGCTCAATGGGACATAAGTGCGGTTTACTTTCAACCGTTGTCAATCGTATCAACGAAGTTGAAATTCCTTCCACACATACAACGCCAGATGCTGTTGCGTTGAACGACTTGTTAGCGCGTATGTATCGCGAAGGATGCACGCATGTTTTTATGGAAGCGTCTTCTCATGCATTGCATCAGAGCAGAATGGCTGGAGTTCAAGTTGATGGTGCCATTTTCACGAATCTGAGTCATGATCATTTGGACTATCACGGTTCAATGAATGAATATATTAAAGCGAAGAAGATTTTATTTGATCAGTTGGGAGCGAATGCATATGCTGTTGTGAATGCAGATGATCGTTACCACGATGCGTTGGTTTCTGCATGCAAAGGACGTGTTCGCACCTATGCCTTGCATACGATGGCTGACTATAAAGCGAAGTTGATTGAGAACACGCTTGAAGGACTTCAATTAAACATTGATCGTTTTGAATTGCATTCACCACTTATTGGAGAATTCAATGCATACAATCTAACTGCTGTTTTCGCGGCGGCTGTTGAACTAGGAACTGATCCAACTACGGTGTTGGTTCATCTATCCGCTTTAGGAGCACCAGAAGGTCGTTTTCAATACATACGCAAGCACGACGGAACAACAGCAATCGTTGATTACGCGCACACTCCCGATGCATTGGAAAATGTTTTGAATACCATTCAGTCTGTTCGCGGACAAGAAGAAATTATTTCAGTGGTTGGTTGCGGCGGCGATCGCGATCGCGCGAAGCGTCCGGTTATGGCGTCTATCGCAGCGAATAAAAGCGATCGTGTAATTGTGACCAGCGACAATCCAAGAAGCGAAGATCCGAAGGCCATTATTCAAGAGATGGTTGCTGGATTGGATCCGATTCAAAAGAAAAAAGTACTGTCTGTCACTGATCGTCGCGAAGCGATAGAAGTGGCTTGCTCACTGGCAAAGCCAGGCGATATCATTTTGATTGCAGGCAAGGGACACGAGAAATACCAAGAGATAAGCGGAGTGAAATATCCCTTCGATGATTTACAAATTATAACAGAACTCTTTCAAACGAACTAAGTATGTTGTACCACCTTTTTGAATACCTCGATAAGCACATGCATTTCCCTGGATCAGGGTTGTTTCACTACTTGTCGTTTCGAGCTGCATTGAGCATTCTTATTTCATTGACGATTTCCATGGTATTTGGAAAGACGTTGATTCGCATGCTTCGCAAGAAGCAGGTGGGAGAGACCATTCGTGATTTAGGATTAGACGGACAAATGCAAAAAGCGGGAACTCCGACGATGGGTGGATTAATTATTCTAGCCGCTATACTAGTGCCGACTTTGTTGCTTGCAGATTTGACGAACATCTACATTCAGACCATGATCATTGCAACCATTTGGTTGGGGCTCATCGGATTCTTAGATGACTACATCAAAGTTTTCAAAAAGAATAAAGAAGGTCTTGCTGGAAAGAGCAAAATTGTTGGGCAAATTGGTGTGGGTGTTATTGTAGCGAGCATGCTTTATTGGAATCCTTCTGTTACCATTAAAGAAAAAGTTTCTGATGTTCAAATTCAAAATGCAACGGATGATCAGCAGGCTTTGCAGTGGGAAGAAGAGAAGAGTTTAAAGACTACTATTCCTTTTGTTAAGGACAACGAATTCGATTACGCGTGGTTGGTTCCAGATAGCATGGAAAGTCCATGGGTGTTGTGGGGCGTGTTCGCAGTGATTGTGATATTCATTGTAACTGCTGTTTCGAACGGAGCAAATATCACCGACGGGATTGATGGATTGGCAACAGGCACAAGTGCTATCATTGGTATTACGCTGGCCATCTTCGCATACGTCTCGGGTAACTACATTTTCGCGGATTATCTGAATGTAATGTACATTCCGCATAGCGGTGAACTTACCGTATTCATTGCGGCATTCGTAGGTGCATGTGTTGGATTCCTTTGGTACAACAGTTTTCCTGCACAAGTATTCATGGGCGATACAGGAAGTCTAGCGCTCGGTGGAATTATTGCAACGTTCTCTATTGCTATTCGAAAAGAACTTTTGATTCCGGTTTTGTGTGGAATCTTCTTGATTGAAAACTTAAGTGTAATGCTTCAAGTTGGGTATTTCAAATACACGAAAAAGAAATACGGAGAAGGTCGTCGCATATTCTTAATGTCTCCGCTTCACCACCATTATCAGCGCAAAGGAATGCATGAATCGAAAATCGTTTCTCGCTTCTGGATCATCGGAATTATGCTAGCAGTATTAACCATCATCACCCTAAAAGTAAGATAATGAATAAGCGATTAGTCATACTTGGAGGAGGCGAGAGCGGCGCAGGCACAGCAGTGCTTGCCAAGATGATGGGGTACGATGTATTCCTTTCGGATAAGGGCTTGTTGAAAGACAAGTACAAAGCTGAATTGAACGCGCACGGTGTTGCCTTCGAAGAAGGAATGCACACAGATGAATTAATTCTGAATGCAGACGAAGTAGTGAAGAGTCCAGGTATACCGAACACCGCTAAACTGATTGTGGCACTGCACGAAAAAAACATTCCTGTATTGTCGGAGTTGGAATTCGCATACCGATATACGAACGCGAAGCTTATTGCAATTACAGGAAGTAACGGTAAGACTACAACCACCTTGTTGACTTACCACATTCTTAAAAATGCAGGATTGAATGTTGGTCTTGGTGGAAATGTGGGAAAGAGTTTCGCAAGACAAGTTGCTGAAGAAAACTTCGATTACTATGTATTAGAAGTAAGCAGTTTTCAACTTGATAACATGTATGCGTTCAAGGCAGACATTGCTATTCTAACGAACATTACTCCTGATCACTTGGATCGTTACGATTACGATTTAAGTAAATACGCCGATGCGAAGTTGCGCATTGCGCAGAACCAAACATCGAACGATGTTTTCATTTTCAATGCAGACGATGCCATTACCGCAGAGACTATGGCAAGACATGTATTGAACGCCACCTTATTTCCAATTTCAATTCAACCTGGGAAGACCTACGAGCAAGGTGGCTATTGCGACGAATCAAATTTTAACCTAAACACAAACCATAATTTATTTACTATGAAAATCACAGAACTAGCATTGCAAGGCAAACACAATTTGCAGAACAGCATGGCAGCAGGAGCAGCAGCTCGCTTTTTGGAATTAAGAAAAGAGGCTGTTCGCGACAGTTTAATGAACTTCGAAAACATTGAACACCGCTTGGAGTTTGTTGCTAGTATTCATGGCATTCGTTTCATTAACGACAGCAAGGCTACAAACGTTAACTCTACTTGGTATGCTTTGGAATCTGTTGACAAGCCAATCATTTGGATTGCTGGTGGAACTGACAAAGGAAACGACTATTCTGAATTATCGGAATTGGTGAAGTCTAAAGTGAAAGCAATCGTTTGCTTAACAAAAGACAGTTCTAAAATTAGAAAAGCATTTGGATCTATTGTAGATACCATTATCGATACAGACAGCGCAGAACAAGCAGTACGAGTTTCTTACGACTTAGGAAAAGATGGAGATACAGTATTGTTGTCTCCAGCTTGTGCATCTTTCGATTTGTTCGAGAACTACGAGGACAGAGGTCGTCAATTTAAAGTTGCGGTAAAAGGATTGTAATTCATGCAAAAGTTTCTTTCACACTTAAAGGGAGATCGCGTGATCTGGATGGTTGCACTTTTTTTGTGCACCCTTTCGGTGTTAGCGGTTTATAGTGCTGTTTCTTCTTTGGTGTGGAAGGCAGAAGGTGGAAGCAGTGCAGGAGTTTTGATTAAGCATGTCTTCATGCTTGGACTCGGACTCGCGTTTATGTACGGTACGCATCTACTTCCTTTGACCGTTTTTTCTCGGATAGGACAGCTCATGATTTGGGTGGTGATTCCCCTACTGGTGTTCACGATGTTCTTCGGTTCGAACATCAACAATGCTGATCGTTGGATACGAATACCCGGAATTGGTGTGACGTTCCAGACGAGTGATTTGGCGAAATTGGTGCTTATCATTTATGTCGCGCGTCAGCTAACTGTGAAGCGACAAATGTTAGACGATTTCAAGAAAGGTGTATTGCCGATTGTTCTTCCAATAGCCATGGTTTGCGGACTGGTGTTACCAGCAAACTTTTCTACAGCAGCATTAATTGGGTTTGTGTGTTTTTTAATGTTGGTGTTTGGAGGTGTGCCTTGGAAGCATTTGTTCAAACTTATTGGAGCAGTCGTTGGGATACTTCTTTTGATTATTGTTATTGGTGAATTTGGACCAGAGAAATTACTTCCGCGATACAGCACCTGGAAGAATCGTTTAGTAGGAAAGGAAGTTCAGGCGGGCGCAATAGACGATTCGAAATATCAAATTGAGTTAGCGCAATACGCCATATACGAAGGAGGAATTATACCGAAGGGTCCCGGTTCTGGAACTTCACGAAACTTCCTTCCACATCCGTATTCAGATATGATCTACGCCTTCATTATTGAAGAGTACGGTTCTATTTTGGGCGGAGCACTAGTGATGTTGATGTATGTTATTTTTCTATTCCGGGTTATTCGAATATCGATTCGAAGTCCGAAATATTTCGGCGGCTTAACTGCCTTGGGATTGGGTCTTGTAATTTCAATTCAAGCGTTTATTAATATGGGCGTGGCGGTTGATTTATTTCCAACAACCGGACAGCCTTTGCCTTTGGTAAGTATGGGAGGAACTTCGATTGTATTCGTCGCTATCATGTTTGGAGTGATATTGAGTATTTCGAAGATGGATGAAGAGAACGATGAAACAGATCAAACAGAAGAACTTGAAGAAGCGCCTTTTTAAATTTTATGGAAGAGAGAAATCTAAATAGAGTATTGTTGTCGGCCGGAGGAACGGGCGGACATATATTTCCAGCCATTGCAGTTGCGAATGAAATAAAATCGCGCTTCCCTGAATGCGAGATTTTATTTGTTGGGGCGGAAGGAAAGATGGAGATGGAAAAAGTTCCTCAAGCGGGATATAAAATTGTTGGACTCCCCATTGCTGGGCTTCAGCGCAAATTGACGCTTTCGAATTTTTTACTTCCAATTAAAATTTTGAAAAGCATGTTGAAGGCGAAAGCTGTGGTGAAGGAATTTCGTCCGCAAGTCGCTGTAGGTTTTGGAGGTTATGCGAGTGGGCCAACGCTTCGAGCGGCTGGAACAGCAGGTGTTCCAACGGTTCTGCAAGAGCAGAATTCCTACGCAGGAATGACCAACAAACTATTATCAAAAAAGGCAAAAGCTATCTGTGTTGCTTATGAGGGAATGGAAAAATTTTTTGATGAAGAGAAAATTAGGTTGACAGGAAATCCAGTTCGAAAAGAACTTATGAATTTGCCCTACTCGCATGAAGAAGCTTTGTTGAAGTTGAACTTAGACCCTTCTAAAAAGACCACTTTAATTATTGGGGGTAGTTTAGGTGCACGAGGCGTGAATAATGCGGTGGAAGCTTCGTTACACGAATTATTAGCCGATGATCAATTTCAGGTTATTTGGCAATGTGGGAAAATATATAAGTCAGAATTAGAAAAGAAATACGGTTCAAAGCAAGGAATCCTTTTGGTGGATTTTATTCAAGATATGCCGTTGTTTTATTCGGCTGCAGATGTAATTATTTCTCGTGCTGGAGCTATGAGTGTATCCGAGTTGGCTATTGTTGGTAAGCCAGTAATATTTATGCCTTCGCCTAATGTGGCCGAGGATCATCAGACCAAAAATGCTAAGGCTCTTTGTGATCTGGAAGCCGCTCGTATGATCAGCGACAAACAAGCATTGAGAGAATTGGGATGGGTCGCTGTGGCTCTTCTTTTGAATGAAAAGGTAGCGTCTGAACTAAAGGAAAATATTATAGCCTTCGCTCGTCCGAATGCAACAGAAGAAATTGTAGATACCTTAATTGAAGTGGTGTATGGAAAAGCGTGAGTTAACCTGCGATGTGATGTATTTCTTAGGAATAGGAGGTATTGGCATGTCGGCACTTGCGCGTTATTTTCATCGCAAAGGAGTGCAAGTTATGGGCTATGATCGCACGTTTACTGCGTTAACAACGGAACTTGAGTTGGAAGGGATTTCGGTTCAGTACGAAGACAGTGTTATGTCTTTGCCGCAATTGCTTCATTCCACACCAAAGGAAAAAGTATTGATTGTCCGCACACCAGCTGTGCCGAAAGACTCCTCGCAATATCAGTATTTCCTTCAACATGAATTTAGAATTTGGAAGCGAAGCGAGTTGCTGGGATACATTACTCAACTCGATGAAACCATTGCCATTGGCGGAACTCACGGTAAGACTACGACATCAACATTGGTGGCGCATATTCTTCATTCAACCATCGGATGCAATGCTTTTTTAGGTGGAATTTCTTCCAACTTTAAGAGTAATGTTTTGCTTTCAGACACTTCAAGAACAGTGGTGGAAGCCGATGAGTTTGATCGAAGTTTTTTGACGTTGTTTCCGAAGATTTCTGCGCTGACATCGATGGACGCGGATCATTTAGATATCTATGGAAATGAAGAAAGCATTCGCGAAGGATTTCTTTTGTTTTTAAAACAAACTCGCGCAGATGGAAATGTAGTTGTGAAAAAGGAATTGAATATTCACGATGAATTGAAGGCAGAGCGATCGGGTGTTTTGACTTACAGTATTTTGTCGGAGGCTGATTATTTCGCGACGAATATTCGCATTGAGGAAGGTTCGTATGTTTTCGATTTTCATTCACCCAATGCTGAATTAGCAAATGTTCGTTTGGGATTACCAGGAAGGCATAACGTGGAAAACGCAGTGGTGGCAATGGCTTGCTCATTGCTTACGGGTGTTTCAATTTTAGATTTGCCGAATGTTTTGGCTAGTTTCAAAGGTGTAGCCCGACGATTCGATGTCCGATATAAAAGTGAGACGGGAGTTTATATTGACGATTATGCGCATCATCCGACCGAGTTGTCTGCTGCCATTCGTTCGGTTCGAGAATTATATCCGGGAAAGCGTGTTGTTGGGATTTTTCAACCGCATTTATTTTCCAGAACCAGAGATTTTGTAGACGGATTTGCCGAGAGTTTAGCGCTTTTGGATGTGCCTGTTTTGCTACCCATTTATCCAGCGCGTGAATTGCCCATGGAGGGAATTGATTCACAATGGCTATTTGATAAAATTCAAAAGGATGAGAAATACTTAGTGGAGAAAGATGCCATCTTCACCTTACTAAATAAACTGCAGTTTGATGTGCTTTTAACGTTGGGAGCGGGTGACATTGACACCCTGGTTTCGCCGTTGGAAGTGTACATGAAAGAGCGTGTGAAATGAAAAAAGAAAAGTTAAATACGGCTAAGAAACCCTCTGTGTTCATGAGGGTTTTGGTGTTGGCGTTCTTCGTGCTTATGGGCGCTGGAGCGCTTGTGCTGTGGGCTTTTTCTATTTCCAGACACAATGCGCAACCTGTTCCGGAATTGCGTGTGAATATTCAAAAGGGACAAAACGTAGACGAACTTATTACGAAGCGAGAAGTTGATTCCATTGTACACAGTCACTTTGGATTGTTGCAAGGAACTCCCATGAGTCAGATCGATGTTGGCGCCATTCAAGTTGCTGTGAACAGACATCCGGCGATTCAATCTTGCAACGTGTACATGGGTGTAGATGGAATTTTGAATATCGACATTCAGCAACGCGCTCCGATGTTCAGGGTCATGAATAGTGATGGAAGTGGATTTTATGTCGACACATTGGGCCAGTCATTCAACCTGCTTGACCGATCGGTTGCTTATGTTCCAATTGTTTCTGTTGAAGGAGTAATGGGTGCAATGGAGTTTCCTGCGACCCGAGCCTATTACGATGAAAATACATTGGGCTTAACTTATTTGGATGAGTTGGTTACGTTTGGAAATCACATGCGCAAACATGCCGACTTGAAAGATTGGACCGAGCATGTTCATTTAACGGCCATGGGAACGTTGGAAGTTATTCCTCGCATTGGAAGACACGTGATAGATTACGGAAGTATTTACAATTTGGAAATGAAGACGAAGATGCTCTTCCAGTTTTATCGTTCGCAATTGTACATCACCGACCTTGAAAAATACAGTCGCATTAATTTGAATTTTGAGAATCAAGTGATTTGCGAAAAGCGCGGATCTGATTTATTTCCGGCGCCTGTTGATAGCCTAGCATTAACAGGGAATAGCGCGCCAATTGCAATACCAACCGATTTAATACCAGCAGCTGCGCAAGCAGTTCAACAACCACAATAATTATTTGAAGAATATGGAATATACATTCGCTACTTACAACAATCCAACCCCGAGCAACAAAGAGAAATTGGTTGTTGGAATTGATATTGGAACAACCAAGATTGCTTGTGTTGTAGGAAAAATTGATTCATTGGGAAAGGTGACTATCTTGGGTATTGGTCGTAGCAAAAGTGATGGCGTTAAGCGCGGGATTGTTTTGAATATTGATCAGACTGTAGCCTCGATCAAAGAAGCTGTTCAGAAAGCCGAGAATGAATGCGGAATTAAAGTTCATCGCGTGAATGTGGGTATTGCGGGACAACACATCAAGAGTATTCAGCAACCGGGAATCTATACGCGCAAGGATTTGGAAACGGAAATCAGCATTGCAGATCTGCAAGCGTTGAAGGACGATATGTTTAAGATTCACGTTCCTGCCGGGGAGTCTATCATTCACGTTATTCCACAAGAATATACTGTTGATACAGAAGGCGGAATTAAAGATCCTGTAGGAATGGCTGGTGTGCGTTTGCAAGCGAATTTCCACATCATCACGGGTTCACTTCCAGCTATAAAAAACATTTACCGTTGTGTGAAATTGTCTGGTCTTGAAGTCGGAGAATTAACCCTTGAGCCGATTGCAAGTTCTGCGGCGGTATTGAGTGATGAAGAGAAAGAAGCAGGAGTTGCGTTGGTTGATATTGGTGGTGGAACAACGGACATTGCTATTTTCCATGACGGTTTAATTCGTCATACGGCGGTGATTCCTTTCGGTGGAAATATTTTGACGGAAGACATTAAAACCGGATGTTCAATTCTAAGCAGACATGCTGAGCAATTGAAAGTTCAATACGGTTCGGCATTAGCGGCTGAAACACAGAACGCGAAGGTGGTTGTTCCAGGATTAAATGGAAGAACACCGAAGGAAATTACATTGGGTGCGCTTTCAGGAATTATTGAAGCGCGCATGAAAGAAATATTGGAATTGGTTCACTTCGAAATCATGCGCAGCGGTTACGAGCGCAAGTTAATCGGAGGAATTGTGTTGACCGGTGGTGGTGCGCAGTTGAAGCACATTAAGCAGTTGGTTGAATACATCACTGGTTTGGATTGTCGCATTGGTAAGCCAATTGAACACGTGATTAACTATACAGACGAATCACAATTACCACCAGCTCTTTCAACTGGCGTTGGTCTTGTTATTACAGGTGAAGAGAATGTGGGTGAAGATTATTTCGAGCGTGTATTGGGTGAGGAAGTTGCGAAAGCAGAAGAGGAGGAAGTTGTTACCCCTGTAGATGTGAATGTGCCGGCCGAAGCGGCTGTTGCGGATGATTTTATGTCTTTTATGAACGCTATTGGAGTAGCGGGATCTGAGGAGGAAGAAAAAACTGAGTCAACAGCTGCTAGTACTGAAAACGAAGAAAACAAACCGTCAATGGCGGATCAGACTCAAGAAGAAACAGAGGAGAAGGCGGCACCAGTTCTCAAGGAGCGCAAGGTGCGTAAGCCATTTGGTGAAAGTATTGTTGGTCGATTCAAAGGATTCTTCGAAAACGACGAAGCAGTAAATTAATTTTTTTCGAACAGTGCCACCGCCTCTAAATGTGAGGTGTGTGGGAACTGGTCTACGAAACTAATTTTCTTCAGCTGATATCCCGATAGAATAAGCGTTTCACAATCTCGTGCTTGAGTTGCAGGATTACATGAAATGTAAACAATGCGCTTCGCGTCGAGTGCTATTACTTTTCTTAGCGTCTTTGGTGCGATTCCGCCGCGCGGTGGGTCAAGTACAAGCGTGTTGATTTGATTTTGAAATTGCGGTTGCTCCAATAAGAATTTCCCTACATCTGCTGCGAAGAATTCGATATTCGAAACATTGTTTTCTTGTGCATTTTTCTTCGCGTCTTCAATGGCTGCATCCACAATATCAACACCTACAACGGGCAATGAAGTTTTCTGCGCAATGAGTTGTCCAATTGTTCCTGTTCCGCAAAATAAATCGAGGATATATCCATTTGGTACTTCTTCCGGATTGCAGTAGTCGATTGCTTTGGTATAAAGTCTTTCTGCGCTTTTCGGATTGGTTTGAAAGAAGCTCTTCATGTTTACTTTGAACTTCAATCCCAATAAAATTTCTTCGATTTCCGAATTTCCATATAGCAGATGCGATGAGCCATTCAAAGGCTCAGCGCGGTCACCTGTATCGTCGTTCAGTGTATGAATAATTCCTCCGCAACGATCTCCGAGTATGTCTAAAACGAGTTTCACAAATCCATCGCGATCGAATTGCTCCAGTCCTTCAGATGAAGTAACAAGATTGATTAGAAGCAAGTCGTGTGTGAAAGATTTTCGAACGACAACGTATCTGAAGAAACCTTCGCGTCTAGGCGGGTGCCATGCTGGAAGTCCGCTGTTTTCGCAAAAGGTACGAATGCGATGCAAGTTGTTTTCGAATGTCGCATCGAAGAGGCCTGATTCCGCATCGAGATTTTCAACCATCCACCACGTTCCTCTGTGCTTGAAACCTAATCCGAAATCATCGAGTTCTGTTTTGGTTGGAAGGTCATAGCGGATAGCGCTGAAGCTATATTCCATTTTGTTTCTGTAGTTCCAAACAGATGGAGATTCAATGTATTCATCGAACAGTTCAGCAATGTTTTCAATTTTACCAATGCGCTTGTAGAGTTGAAGACACGAATCTTTTTTCGCTTCGTGCTGCTTCTCTATTGGCCATGCTGCGTAGGGTGCGCCTGGAATACGCTGGTAAGGCAAGTCTATTTCGTCTGGAGAATTTTCAAGCACTTCAATCAATTTGCAATTTGCAAATCGCTTGTCGGACTTGATTACTTGTGCTCGCACGAGTTGTCCTGGAAAAGTGTTTTCAACAAAAACAGTAAAATCGCCTTTGTCGGTTTTCAATAGCCCTATTCCATTGCCTCCAAAGGCAAAGCGGTCTATTTTAATGTCGAGTATTTGGTTTCTTTTTAGCACGGGGCAAAGATATGTTCTTCGAAAGATGCTTTGCAAGATACTTTGTAAGATACTTTGTAAGTTACTTCGTAAGATACGGTGTACGATACTTTGTAAGATGCTTCGTAAGATACTTGGTAAGATACTTGGTAAGATACGGTGTAAGATACTTGGTAAGATGCTTCGTAAGATACTTCGTAAGATACTTCGTAAGATGTTGCACAAGATTCTACGAAAGGTTTCGCGAAGCGTCTTGCGTAGCATCTTTCGCAGAATCTTGCAAAGCATTAATTATCTTCGTTGAAACAAAAAACACAGTTATGAAATCGATCTTTCTACTTTTTGCATTGTGTGCATTTGGAATAAGCGCGAGTGCTCAAAAGATTTATTCAGTAGATGCAGAATACAAGGCGCAGGTGAAGGTATATGTTGTGGATGCGGAGTACAAAGCCGATTTGTTGGTATACAAAGAAGACGCAGAGTACAAGGCTGGAAAGAACGATGGCCGCTGGTATTTCGTAGATACTGAGTATAAGGCAAACAAGAAGATTTATTTTGAAGATGCTGAATACAAAGCCGATTTAAAAATCTATTTCGTTGATGCGGAATACAAGGCAGGTTGGAAGAATGCTTCTAAGAAGCAGTTGTTGTATTAGTCTTGTTGACTTCCAGCTGTTTCATTTTTTTTATGTAAGCAACTGTAAGGGTATCTAGTGATTTTGATTTGCCTTTGCTTTTTAAAAATGATTCGGCGTATTCTTTAAGATTTTCTTTATTCATTTTTACTGTAATATTTGTCCACGAGTACTTTCGATTCTTGGGAATTAATCATCATTCGGCCTTTACCGATATGTGATGCTTTTAATACTTTTTTATAATGATCAATTAATTTGGTTTTAGCGTCAAAAGCTACTATTCCTTCGAATCCTTTTTCAAAGGACAATTTACAAATAAAAGCTACAAGATTTCCAAGAACGCCCAAGTATTTCTTGATTGGTTTCCTATTTGAAGGCGCATTTTCGATTAGGTGAATGAAGATAAAGTTTTGTCTAATTTCACAAGCAATTAAACCTTGAGTCTCCTCTTCGAAGTCACTAGTTGTTAACTTATAGACTAAGCAATTCGGGTATTCTCGATACAAGTTTTTCCAGTTAAAAAGCCAATTGTTTTTTTTGTTGAATCTTCTAAGTTCAATTTGTTCAACGACACTGATTTTTGTGGTTTTTATTTCTCCTGTATTTCGGTTTTCAATGGAGCTTGTTAGTTTATCAATTCGGAAATTAAGGAATTTGTTTTTCATTGTTTTTTAATGACAAATCTCAATTGCTTTTCTGAATAGCCTTGCAAATAGATATTCCTATAAAACGCATAAAATGATGGAACTGTTGTTAAATTCGTCCATGCGAAAAATAAATCTGTTTCTTCCTGTAATACTTGCATTTGCTGTTACACTTGGGCTTCCGAATTGGTTGTCGTGGAATGAACGGGTAGTCTTGTCAACTATTTTAGTTATGCTGTGGTGGTGGATATCTGAAGTGATACCCATGGCTGTGACCGCGCTTGTTCCAATGTTGGTTTTTCCAATTGCGAATGTCATGAGCATGGAAAAGGTGGTGGTGCCGTATGCAGACAAATTTGTCTTTTTGTTTTTAGGTGGATTTCTTCTGGCATTGGCCATTGAGAAGCACGGATTACATAAACGTATTGCTTTTCGTTTGCTCGATTTAGCGGGTAATGCGAAAGCGAGAATTTTACTTGCCGTCATGTTGTCTTCTTACGTGTTAAGCATGTGGATCAGCAACACCGCAACAGCCATGATGTTGATTCCGATAGCCGCTTCTGTTGCGCATTTGCTTGCAGCTCACAATCACGAAGCGAAATTCAAACGTGCGTTAGTTTTGGGAGTCGCATATGCAGCGAGCATTGGCGGCATGGCCACTTTAATTGGCACCCCGCCTAACGTTGCCGCTGCCGGTATTGTGAAGGAACAGTTTGGTGAAGAGATTTCATTCTTGGATTGGATGAAGTTTGGAGTTCCTTTTTCATTGGTATTGTTGCTGCTTGTTTTTTTAGTTCTTTCTAAGATTCATTTTAAACGGAAAGAGAACATTCAGGGGGCTCATGAAGAATTACATCGCCTTCGAAAGGAGATGGGAGGAATCTCGAAGACGGAACGCAGAGTTTTGTTTGTCTTCGCCGGAGCGGTGCTCTGTTGGATTTTCCAATCTCCGATTTCTTCAGCATTGAAAATACCAGCTTTCAATGACACCTGGATTGCTTTGGCGTTCGGGTTGTCTCTCTTTTTTATTCCAAGAGATTCTGCTATACCGAATGAGCGTTCGGTTGGCTTATTGGAATGGTCCGATACAGAAAAATTGTCGTGGGGAGTGTTGCTAATGTTTGGAGGAGGACTTGCTTTGTCATTAGCATTTAAAGAAGCGGGATTGTTGGAACGCTTGGCGCAATGGCTTGCTGTGGTGAACACGGGAAGTTCTACCGTGTATTTAATTATGTTATGTGGAATAGGTCTCTTGCTTACAGCGCTCATGAGCAACTTGGCTATGGTTACGTTGTTTGTCCCTATTGTTGGCCTACTTGCTCAGGCCAATGGTATTTCACCTGCCGCATGGGCTATTCCTGTTACGCTGGCTGCGAGTTGTGATTTCATGTTTCCGATGAGTACTCCTCCGAATGCGATTGCATATGGGACAGGATGGGTGAAGGCCAAGGACATGTTCACCATTGGCATTGTGGTGAATGTTATTTCTTTTTTGTTGTTGGTGGGGATGGTGGTTATGATGGCACATTAATTCTTTAAGAAACTCACCAGATTCCTATCAACGCCAATCTTCTTCAATTCGCCATTCGCACCAGAAATGATATAGTGCTCTGCCATTTCATTTCCAAGAAGATCATTGATTTTCCTTCTGATCTTGGAAATGGTCTCGCTTATTTTTTGAGTGTTCGTATTGTCTGTCCGCTCATTGATGCGCTTAGCGGCAGTATCTCTTGTCGAGGTAGGGCTGACCTTTAGGTACAATTCCGTGAGCTCTTCTCTGTGTTCATCGAGCATATTAAGTTTCACGCCTTCAGGTTTGCCTAAGAAAAACAAGTAGGTTGTTTTTTCAATCTTATCGAGTTTTAATTCAATGTTGGCAAGGTCGGGGAATTGAATTTTATAATTCGGACCGGTGATACTCATGCGGCTCGGTTTCTTCAACAAAGAGTAACGATCTCTGAAGAGGATTTCGCTGCGAGTGGCTTCCATGATTTCAAAAACCTGATTGGCGAGAAGCGGGTCGACTTGCTTGTCTTCCAAACGCTTGACACAATCGGAGCATAAGTCGGCCGTTCGTATTTTTAAGATGAGTTCGCTTTTGTTCCCACAAAAGTCATTCATACATCCAACCGAGGTTTGATGCACACCTTCTGACATCTCGCGAATGCTTGAGAACATAAGATGACGAAGCAAATGAGTAACTATTAAATAAACGATACTCGCTCGAGAAAATCCCGGCAGGTAAAATCCCAGTCCAGATGTTTGAACAAAGCCGTCTCGTCCCCCTTTAGGATTTGGCGCGGCAAACCAATTGAATTCATTCCCTTTATCGGTAAGAAGTATGACGAATTCAAATTCTGAAATATCATTCTTCAAGCGAAATGACTTACATCGATCGAAAATATCGTCCCATTTTAATCGTGTTAGTTTTTGAGGAGCTTCGTCATAATAAGCCTTTTCAGAATAGCTTATTTCGTTTATAGAATAGCATATTTCATGATGTAGCATTTCATCTGGCAAAGAATGAGAAGTGTCTCGACCAATCTCATCGCTGTTGACGAATTCGAAGCCTTCATCGTCTTCAAACACGGGCTCATCTACTGTAGATACAAATTCGAGCGGACCCGAAAACAATTGCAGTTGTTGCAAAATTTCGTGGTAGGCAGCTTGGTCTACTTCTTCTGATTTTAATAAATGAACCCGTGTTCGCATGACGATAAATTTAATAATTATAATTCACCAAAACCTTCCCAATTTTTGCCCGATCTTTTTTGATGAATGGAATTCTCCAGTGCATCAGCCGCAAAGTGCATGGTGTCTTTGATGTTTGCTTTTTGTGAAGAGTAAACACGAGATTGTTGCATGTTTAGTCTGCTCGCAGCGCCCCAAGCATCGATATCTGCCCCAATGAAGGCGAAGTTCCAGTTGCCCGTTGCTTCCAATTCTTTAATCGAAGAAGAGATTTCTGGGAATTTGAACATGCGTGATGCGTTCTCTCCTCCGTCGGTGAAGATCACAATCATAACAGTGCCGTTCTTTTCTTTTAAGTCACGTCCTACTGCATACTTCATGCGGTTGATCACTGTGCCTATGGCGTCTAGTAATCCGGTCATACCGTCTAAGACATAATCCTTCTCTGTAAGAACAGGAAGTTCGGCTGCAGGAAGATTTTCGAACACCAATTCTGGACTGTCTGAGAACAATGTGAGCGATACATATATCGGTTGATCTAAGTTGCGCTCTTGAATGGCTTTTATAGAATGAAGCTTTTCATTTAAACCTTCAAGGGTTTCTTTGTAATGCGATTGCATGCTTCCACTTTTGTCCAAGACAATGTGGTAATGGGTTGCGTTTTGTTTATTCATTTTGTTTAATTATTTCGACAAAGGTGTGGTGTTGAACAAGGCTAAGTAAAGTTTTGACAACCTTGTTTTTTTTAATTGAAGTGAAGTTGAAGAGGGATTTTTCTTTTCCAGTTTTCCTCGATTCTATTGGTGTTGTAGAGCGAAGGGAAGACTTCGTTTCTTTTGGTGATGGTGTGCTGACTTACATAGGCGGTGTGATTTTTTTTGTTTTTAATGAAGTGATAAATCCGAATTTCAGACTTCTTAATTTTCTTCGATCGAATTAATTCTTTCGTTAGCGATTCAACGTGCGTACCTCGCGTTTCGAAGAAGAAATAGTATTTAGGAAAATGCTTAAAGAGGTTTTTTATAAAAGGGCCTAATTCATTCACCGGAATAAGGTTTTCCAAATTATCTATGTACATCCAACCGTAGTCGTTGTGAAAGTTGAATTCACTGTGCATGTCATGATGCGAGATAATCTGAGTGAGCATGAATATTTTCCGTTGCTCCGTTGAACTCAATTGGTAATACTGAACGCGTTTCTTGTTTGCGTATTCGAAGAGGTAAGAATATCCATAGTTGTTTCCTTCGCTGTCAATAATCTCGGAACGAATAGGCTTGGGCAATCCGAAGTCTTTAAAAATCGGATTGACCTTTTTTTCGTCGGTGAAAATTTCGAACTCGTCTAGTTTCTTGAACCCATCTTCAATCTTTTTGAATGCCGTTGGCGCAAATCGATTGAAGTTCTGCGTCGTGTTGAGAATGTTTCGTTGGAAGTAAAGCCCTAATGTCGAGAAACATTGTCGAACGAACCAGGAGAGTGATTCAGCAAAATCGTCTAAACCATTGAAGTCGGTTATTTCGAAAAGTTGAAAGAAAAAATCTTGAAAGGGCTGATCGCTGTCTTGCTTGGGTCCTTTTTTTCTCATTTTCAAAGCAGGAGTTCGCTGAAAGAATTCGCGCTCTGCCTGTCCAATAAAATTCGAGTCATCTGCTAACCGAAAGACAGCAATTAACAATTCCGATCGCGTTGGACAGTCGTCTGCAAGTGGGGCACCCTTTTCTTGCTTTGAAAGGAAGTCGCGCGCTGCCTCGAAAAGATTCAGGGTAGGAAGGGTGAATAGCTCACCGTCGCCGTTGATGTATTCGAATACAATTTCTTCATTGAAAACAATCGTGAAATGCGATAGCTCTCCTTCGCCTTGCTTTTTCGAAGGTTTGAATTCATAGGTTTGGATAAAGACGCCAATTTCTGCTCGCACTTCAAAGGCAACCTTCAGAGGTTTGCTCTTGTCGTGCAAGATATTCTCGAAGTTGGCGTGTGGACCGAACGACTGGAAGTGTTTCACTTCCTTCATTTCTTGATCGTTGCTTGGAAACAATTCGATGAGTTTAAATAGGCTGCTTTTTCCTGTAGCTAATTCTCCATAAAGGAAATTTAATCGACCAATTTCCCAGGTTTGCTTTTCTTGAAATACCGTGAAATTCTCGGCGTGAATGAAGATTTGATGCATAGTTTTTTGTCTCTTGGCGAAAGTATCTGTTAGGTGTGCAGTTATGCTGCATTAAAAAAAAAGGCAAAGCAGTGGCCGTTCCTGTGTGTGCGGGAAGTCCCGTAAATAGAGGAGTTTGGCTATTTAAAAAATAAAAGGGGTGATTTTTTCAAATCGGGACATCAAAAGTAGAATGACATCTCGCGCGAAGGAGCAAATAGTTTTTAACTGTTGAAAAAATGAAGAGCAAGTAACCCTGTTCAAAAATATTTATTTTCAATAATGATAAGGGTCTTATAAAATTTCGAAATAAATTTCAACAGGGAATTTAATTTTTGGCACGGTGAAATAATTATCCACAATGGAGAGGAAGGTGAATTTTCGTCCTAATTTCACTCTCCTATGTCAGCCCCGAAAAAAACATTCACCCTTCTTCAACTTACACAAAGTATTCGAAAAGCCCTGGAAGTCTCATTTGACGGGCGCTATTGGATTGTAGCCGAAATGAATAAGCTGAATCTTTATCCGAAAAGTGGACATGCTTATCCCGAACTTGTGGAAAAGCAAGACGGGGTGATTGTCGCGGAAATGCGCGCCAATCTTTGGAAGAACGACTATGAGCGAATCAATCAGAATTTTATTCAAGTTTTGAAAGAGCCGTTAAAGGACGGAATTAAAGTGCTTATGAATGTCTCGGTCGGATTCGATTCGAAATATGGCATTTCGCTGACCATACATGAGATAGATGCGAATTACACGCTTGGAGATTTAGAACAGGAAAAACAAAACAGTATTCAAGCGCTAAAGCAACAAGGCATTTTTGATTTGAATCGAAAGAAGTCACTGCCTATGCTTCCGCAACGACTTGCGATTATCTCGGTGGCGAACAGCAAGGGATATCAAGATTTCACGCATGTGCTCGATGAGAATCAGTGGCAGTACAAATTCTTCCACATGCTATTTCCTTCGTTGTTACAAGGCGATAAGGCTGTTGCAGATTTAACCAATCAGCTCAATCGTATTCGTAAAGTAGCGCACCACTTCGATGCGGTCGTAATTGTTCGAGGTGGAGGTGGAGATATAGGATTGGCCTGCTACAATAATGTTAACTTGTGCAAGGTCATTGCCGAGTTTCCGCTACCCGTTCTTACTGGTATTGGTCACCGTGTGAATGAATCGGTTGCCGATATGGTGGCTTATAAGAATCTGATTACGCCGACTGATCTGGGGAATTATTTCATTCAGAAGTTTCATAATTTCTCTCTGCCTGTTCAGCGGGCTGAAGAAGCCTTAGCTGACAAATCGTTACGTCTTCTTTCAGAAACGAAATCGAAGTTGCATGCTTTCGTATTACTGTTTCGTTCTGTGGTAGAAACAACCTTGGTTAAGAACACTTCGAAAATTGAAACGCTGCGCGTTGGATTGCGATCCAAAACAATACAGTTGGTGGCTAACGAGAAAGGAAGCATTCAGAAACTCTCCAAAGCATTGGCCAATGATGCGCGAACACTCCTAACCGCCGAGCGTGTTTCTGTCTCTAAATTACAGGAGGGAATGAAAAACCGAATAAACGTTCGGTTGTCGAAGGAAGAGATGAAAGTAAACGGATTGGAGAACAGTGTTCGCTTGTTAGATCCTCGCAATGTATTGAAGCGCGGATTCAGCATAACATTGGTCAATGGAAAAGCAGTGACCGATGAGAACGAAGTTCAGTCTGGCGAAGAGATAACAACACTACTTTATAACGGAACATTAAAATCTAGAAAAGAATAAATCAAATGAGCGAAACAACAATAAATTATGCACGTGCCTTCGAAGAGTTGCAGGCCATTGTAACGGAAATTGAATTAGGACAAATTACAGTAGACATTTTATCTGAAAAGGTGAAACGTGCTTCCGAGTTAATTGCAATCTGTAAAACGAAATTGTCTTCGACAGAGGAGGATGTGAATCAGATTTTGAAAGAGCTTGACCAGTAGATGCTTCGCAAGATGCAAGCAAGATTCTTCGAAAGATGTTGCACAAGATTCTTCGAAAGATGTTTTACAGGATTGCTTCGCGAAGTTGGCTTAATTTTATAGCATGAAAATAGAAATTTGGAGCGACATCGTATGTCCGTTTTGTTACATCGGTAAGCGTCATTTAGAGCAAGCCCTTGCGAAGACTGGAAAGACAGTAGAAATTGAGTGGAAGAGCTTTCAACTTGATCCGAGCGTGACGGCAGATGATGCAGGCGCTTCAGTGGTGGAGCATTTAGCAGAGAAGAAGGGGATGACCATTGATCAGGTAAATGGCATGATGGGACGTGTGGAGTCGATGGCTGTAGAAGCAGGATTAGATATGAAGCTTCGAAGTTCATTTGTGATGAATACCTTTCATGCACATCGTGTGTTGCATTTCGCGAAGTCGTTAGGAAAAGGATCAGAATTAAAAGAGGCGTTTTTAAAAGCACACTTCACAGACAATTTGAATTTGAATAAAGATGAAAATCTAATTCAAGTTGCTGTATCTGTTGGATTGAATGAAGAAGATGTTCTTCGCGTGCTTCATTCCAATGAATTCGAAGAGGCTGTGAACGAAGATGCCTATACCGCCCAACAGTTCGGTGCGCGCGGAGTTCCATTTTTTGTTTTCAATAGAGAGTCGGCAGTTTCAGGCGCTCAGCCTGTAGAGGTGTTCGAGCAGATTCTGAATGAGATGAACTAAATTTTCGATTTGTGAAAACATCACTTTTGAATCTTCGAATACTGTTCTTTGCTTGCGTAGCTTCATTGCAATTGCACGCGCAAATCTT
>JBDLUS010000042.1:0-3658 GCA_039805165.1 Bacteroidota bacterium
TCACACGGGAATTTGAATGATTCTCAGAATGAAGCCGCGAGAGGCGTTGTGAATGATTTGGTTGTGAGTGTTGTTCACGGTCCGCCAGGCACAGGGAAAACAACAACGCTTATTCATGCCATGCAAGAGTTTGCTAGGTTGAAAAAGAAAGTACTTTGCTGCGCACCGAGCAATGCTGCTGTAGATCATTTGGTAGAAGGGTTAGGGGAGAAGGGAATTAAAGTTTTGCGTTTGGGGAATCCGGCAAAAGTGCATTCAAAAGCAAATGCCTTTACGGTTGATGTGAAGTTGGTGGAAGACAAGGATTATTCGCGCGTTCGAGAATGGAAAAGAAGAGCGAAAGAATTGCGCTCGTTGGGAAGTAAATATAAACGTTCGTTTGGAAGAGAAGAAGCGGAACAGCGCAAATTAATTTTCAAGGAAGCAAAAGAAATGATGCGCGAAGCGCGCGAGACGGAATTGTTCTTGTTGGATAGACTCATAGATCAGGCCGATGTGATTTGTACTACTCTCGTAGGATCTGCGAATGATATGCTTCGCGATCGCGTCTTCGATGTCGTTGTGATCGACGAAGCAGGACAGGCGTTGGAGCCCGCCTGTTGGATTCCGATTGCAAAGGGAAATAAATTAGTGTTAGCAGGAGACCACTTGCAACTTCCTCCAACTATTTTTTCGAATGATGCAGCCCAGAAGGGCTTAGCAATTTCGTTAATGGAGAGAACTGCACGCATTGAAAAAGGCGTGCATTTTCTGAATGTACAATATCGCATGAACGAAAAGATAGCGGCGTTTAGTAACAAGCATTTCTATGAAGGAAAACTCACCGCAGATATTTCTGTTGCGCGACGTATGTTGGAAGGTGATTTGAATCCGATTCAATTCATTGACACTGCTGGAACGGGATACAATGAAGAAGCGGGAGCAGAGGGCAATTCGCGCATGAACAAAGGCGAAGCTGAATTAGCCATGAAAATGTATTCGATGTTGAAGGAGCAAACGCAACAGTTTTTTTCATGCGCTTTAATTTCACCGTATCGCGCGCAGATTGAATTGTTGGAGCGTGTGTTCAAGGAAGAGGAGGTGACGATTAATACCGTGGATTCGTTTCAAGGACAGGAGGCGGATGTGGTTATTATTTCTTTGGTGCGAAGCAACGACGAGAATGAAATTGGATTTTTGAAAGACTATCGCAGGATGAATGTTGCGCTTACTCGCGCTAGGAAGAAGTTGATTGTAATTGGAGATAGCGCAACCATTGGTGGAGATTCATTTTATCAAGAGATGCTTCAGTTTTTTGAAGTGCAAGAATCGTATGAAAGTGCGTGGATATACATGAGTTAGGTTTCGAAAAATATCTTATTTTCACTTTATGAAAAAATCGAATTTTCTTTTAGCGGTGTTGATGATGATGGTTATGGTTTCTTGTAACCGTTGCAAGGATGATCCCAATTCATTGGATGTTCCAACTGTCTTCATAAAGATTGTTACCGACCCAACGCAAGAACGTTTAAATAATTTAGGACAGCCTTCGACAGTGCCTGCAGGGCACGCAGCGTTGAGTCCGTTGTTCCATAAAATTTCTGCACATTACATCGAATTCACTCCGAACATGTATACAGCCCTTGGTGCAGGAGAAGTGGTTTATCACGCCGATGAAACCAATGCTGGCGGGGCGAATGCAATAGATTTCGCTAAAGCTAGAATTGCCGCGCCGGGAGAAATTTTCGTAGCTGTTCCCATTAGTTCATTTACACCAGGTACCTATGAATACGTGCGAGCTTCTTTGTTGTATCAGAACTTCGATGTGAATTTGTTGGCGAATGGATTCGATTTAACGGGACGTGTTGCGAGCTTTGTTGGCTTCAATACTTTTATCACGAATTACATGATAAATACCCAATCTGTCGATGTGAACAACGATGTTTTGCAAGGCTATTGGGGGTTTGAAACGAGTGTGTTTGGAACTCCTTACGTCTCTTCAGGACAGGCTCCTCCAGGTGCAACCACGGTTCCGAATCCTTTGTTTGCAACCTCTCCAATTCCGCAGGGCAGTTGCGTCGTAACTGGAGGATTTTCTTCTCCATTGGTAATTACAGGTAACGAAACGGAAGATATTTATGTGACGCTTTCCTTATCTACCAACAACAGTTTCGAATGGATAGATACCAATCCTGATGGAAAGTGGGAACCAATAGCAGGAGAGCAAGTTGTAGATATGGGTTTACGCGGAATGATTCCGAGTTGGAATTAATTCTTTCGAGAAAACTTCCTCAAAGGAAGTAACACCAAGAAAAACAATAACGCTCCCAAGCATTCGAGCGTGATTAAATAATACGGATAAGGACCGAAGAAATCCATGGCGCTGCCACCTTCAGGCTTGTGCATGAGATATCCGTAATTGCTGCCAATGATTTTGTTTACTGAAAAGGCTACCGCGAAATAAACTTGCGAGGCGATAACCACACGCAACCAAGATCCTTTTTCGGGATATAATTTCAATCCGAAAACTAAAAAGGATGTAGCGATGATTAAGCCTGCATGTCCGATGAAAAACGAGACGTAAGGAACTTCAGGAAATGCACCCATGAAGTCGGGCGTGATTAAACCATTCAATGTGCCAGTCATAACCCAGCACCATGCAATTTCTGCCATGGCGCGACGCTTCAGTAACAAAGCCAATGCTGCAATGATGTTCGCGAGGTTGCATAGTTCTAAGGGTAGATCGTGACGAACTTCCCACAAGCCTGTTTGATAGCGATACGTCTGATAGACGATCATATTCGTCAATAACAATATCCCGAAAAACCAGCGCAGAATATCTTGCGACTTCGCGTATTTCCTTCCAACCCAAACAAAAAAAAGTGAAAGGAAAATCGTTAAGCCAATAATAAAAAAATGCTCGTTGGTGAACAGTTGAAATTTCATGAAGAACGGTATTTTTCAGTTTCGCTTTCTAACATAGATCTGTAACTCATGTAACGCGATTCTGCAATCTCACCTTCACTCAATGCTTCTAGAACAGCGCACTTCGGTTCGTTTATGTGCTTGCAATTGTTGAACTTGCAAGCAGGTAATAATTCTAAAAATTCAGGAAAATAATTCGCTAACATTTCCTCTTCAAAATTTACCAGTCCGAATCCTTTGATTCCTGGCGTATCAATTAAAAAAGAAGTATCACTCAAAGGAAAAATCTCAGCGAAGGTTGTTGTGTGTTGTCCTTTTCCGCTCCAGTCGCTGATTTCACCAATACGAATGTCTTCATTGTTTGAAATTTTACTCACAAGAGAAGACTTTCCAACACCACTGTGTCCCGAAAATAAAAACGTGCCTGTCTCAATGAGTTCTTTCAACTCTTGAAGACCTTGACCTGTTTCTATACTCGTAAATAACAATTCGTACCCAATGCCTTTGTAGATGGAAGCTAAGTCAATGGCCTTCTCTTTTTCTTCATCCGAAAAAATATCCCACTTATGAAATACAAGCGTTACAGGTATGCGGTACGCTTCTGCAGTGACTAAAAAACGATCTATAAATCCGGGCGTCGTTTGCGGACGGTCAATGGTAATAAGCAAGAATGCTCGCGTAATATTAGCCGCAATAATTTGCGCTTCTTTTGAAAGGTTAACCGATTTACGAATGATGTAATTCGTTCTGTCGT
>JBDLUS010000043.1:0-9945 GCA_039805165.1 Bacteroidota bacterium
CATTCGTAATGTCAATCCACTGACAGCTCAATCCAGAACTGTATACGTCGTAACAACCAGCAGTAATACCCATGTTGCCACATCCGAATTTCGCAACACCTGTAACGCAACCCAAATCCAATACGCAGAAACCGTTTTTAAATCCGATTTCAGGCATAAGATTTCCATTCGAATCATAGAGCAAATATTCTGCATAACCAGAATAGTGATAGTGATTGTGGCAAGGGTCAAATATGAATTGTGGATTCGCAACGTTAGGAACACCAATGAAATAATCTAAGTTTCCAATGTTATCAATACGTGTAGAGAAGCGAACAACTTGTCTTGTTCCCAATCCTTGAATACACCCTTCATTAACTAAACAACCATCCGTTGCATTTAAAGTAGTTTGGTAAAGCGATGTGTACAACACGTTGCCTTCCACAAGTAAATCAGGACCCACATTCGAACAGTTTGGATCACCGTTGTAATAACAAACCGAAGGCGCTTCAGCAAGCGGGCTGTAGTTACAAGCATTCAAGTCCATGCAACCAACGATAGGACCCATGTATTCAAACAATACTTGGAAAGAGTTCAGTCCGCATGCGCCACCATCGTCACCTACGCGTATGTAATAGGTAACACCACCTTCGAGGTATGGAGTTACTTCAGCTTCAACACCGCATAGATCGTCGTTGTACGTGTAGGTTGCTTCGTTCGAGTTGTCGAATAATGCCATGTTACAGTAATCGTACAACCAAATTTTTGTATCACATCCGGCTAATCCGCAAGTTGAAATTTGATACTGTCCGTTTACCGAAGGAGTGAAAGAATACCACGAGTTAGGAGTAGGCACAGTGTTCAATCCGAGATTCGCTACAATTGCGTTGTCGCAGCTTGTTCCTTGCGGACAATTCACTTGAATGGTCGCAAGTGCGCCGAATGCGGTGCCTGTCGCAACTGAATTTCCATCTAAATAAATGTTGTAGTTACCCGCTCCATTCGCGCAGCACAATCCATTTCCACCTGTATCGTAAATTTCTACGCGGTGACAGTTGTTGCTAATGCAGAAGTTCGCATCATTGCTTGTTCCTTGTTGTATAACTAGGTTTTCTTGATTGAAAACCTTCCAAGAAGTTTGTTGTGGTAGGTTGTCAGTGGTTATATCAACAGTCAAGTTGTGTCCACTTGTTACAATCACATTCAAAGTAACGCTATTGCTGTTGCCTAGTGGATCATAGGTTGTAAGTGTTACTGGGAACATGCCAACAGCAGCGAAAGTTGTAGTTGGATTTTCCAATGTTGAAGTTGAAGGAACGCAGTCGCTTGGGAAGGTCCATTCAAATGAAGTTGCATTTCCAGTTGAAGTGTTGTTGAATTGAAAATTCATACAGTTCGTTCCGGAAGGATAATAATTGAAGTCAGAGGCTAACTCAGGAAATACGCACGTGCCATCATCTGTAGTAGCGCATGTGTTGTAGTTTGTGGCATTAGCGTCTGTGCAACCTGAAACAGTTGTTGTGGTTATGTTGAAGTTAAACTCGCCCATGGTGCTGTTGTATCCGCCAACTTGCACGAAGTAGGTCTGTCCAATCACTAAATAGTCATCTTCATTTGCGCCGGCCGTTCCATTTCCAATCGGACAACCAAATTTCACCAATGAATAATTACCCGTGTTATCATCGTCGTCACATGCTATTATGGATCCGTTGCATGCGTTGTACACTGCAATTTGAGTATCTGTTAAGCCAGTTCCTGTTCCAGTAGTAGCGCTGGTTTGAATGGTAACATTTCCGCCTTGATAAACAAATGAGTACCAGATGTCGCGAATGGTTCCGCCGCATCCTGGGGTTGGACCAACAGCGACATTGATGTTATTCGTTACAATGGCACCGCTATTTGGAACAAAGGCAACTGCTGTTGCGCATGTTTCATTCGGCATGAAAATGTTACAAAACCCATCGTCAACGTTAGCACAGGCATTGTAGTTTACTGCCGAAGGATCGGTGCAGCCGAGAATATCCG
Source organism: Bacteroidota bacterium (assembly GCA_039805165.1). Classification (GTDB taxonomy): domain Bacteria; phylum Bacteroidota; class Bacteroidia; order Flavobacteriales_D; family Sanyastnellaceae; genus CAIZGX01. The sequence goes on from JBDLUS010000043.1 coordinate 2,005, forward strand.
CAGTAGTAAGTTGTATACTGAAGTTACCTTGAAGGTTGTTGTATCCGCCTACCTGAACGTAATAGGTTGTTCCAACGGTTAAGGTAGGACAAGACATAACCAATTGCGAGGCATAGCCCATTCCAGCAGCATCGTCGTTACACAAAAGTTGCGCGCCGTTGCAACTGTTGTACACAGCCATGCGGGTGTCTGAGAGTGTTCCTAAGGTTGTTGTAAGGGTAAATGTCCCTCCAGTGAAAATGAATTTATACCAAATGTCTTTGATTCCGAGTCCAGCGCCAATGCCGCAGTTGGGACTCGTTCCTTCCGTTACGGTATTCAAATTACTTGTCGCAACGGCTGGTGCGTTGGGAATTAAATCAATGGCATTCGCGCAGATGTCGTTAACAGGTGCTTGCGAAAATGCATTGAAAGATGCGAAAAGCGAGAGTACAAGTAAAATTTTCTTCATAAGAAACGGTTAAGGTTCGAATGAGGAAGTTACAAAAAAAATACGAGATGAAAATTATTACTTCCTAAAAAAACCGGCATCTTTGAAATGCCAAGGATCTGTCTTTCTTCCTGGAGCAATATCGAAATGCCCTAGGATATACTTGAATTTATATTGCCCGTCTAATTGATCTATCAGCTTTCGCAGTGCTGCATATTGCGCTTCATTGGGACCAACGGTGTACGTGCACATGATTTCAATTCCAATGGAACATGAATTTACAGCGGTTGTTCCGTCGGGAAGTTGACTCTTTCCAGCGTGATACGCTACGTTGTTCGGTTCTACTAATTCATAAACTTGGCCGTCTCTTCCGATTAAGTAATGGGCTGCTACGCCGTATTGCTCAAATTGCTTCAACACACCTTCCACAGAAAACGTATCGGGCTGTTGGGTGTTTGGAAATGATGCGTTGAAGGTGGAGTGAAGAATTAACGCCTTCACTTCGCGCTGAGATTCACTTGTCTTGTATCCGAAATCGACGTGCTTTCGAATAATAAGAAACTGCGTTAATTGTGCATTAACGGCAAGTGTTAAAAATGAAAAAACAAGAAGTGCGTATAAACGCATTAGGCTTCTACAACAGTGAAGGTGTAGTACTCCATGATTTCGTTGCACAACAATTTCTTGCATGCTTGATCTACGATTTGTTCTGCACCGGCATGGTCAGCAGACTCAACGAATAAACTCATATGTTTTCCAACGCGAACGTTGGCAATGGTTCCAATAGATAAACTGTTCAATGACGAGGTCACTGCTTTTCCTTGTGGATCTAATAATGCTTCCAATGGCATTACGTTAATTTCAGCTTTAAACTTTTTCATGTTGTTTCCCAAATAGGTGTTGAACGGCAGATAAAATGAGGTACAAAAGTAAGGCAATTGGAACCGTCCACATGACTTTTTTCAGAATGAAATGCGAACCAATTGCAGATAAGATTATACATGCAATGAGAATAAACTTCATGGCGTTTTCCTTCCAACTGAAATTTGAAAATTTGAAGGATAGGAGCGGTAGTGTAGATGCCATGAGGAATGCGAAGAGTAGAATGAGGCCTACAAGAATCTGATTGCTCAAAGGCTCTGTTTCTGTAAGTGACAAAACACTTAACCAGAACAATCCGTTTGCCGGCACTGGAAGCCCTTTGAATCCGGTCGATTTAGAAGTGTCTAAATTGAAACGAGCCAATCGAAAGGCTGCGGCAACGGCTAAAAGAAAAGCCAACGCTGCCCACATTTTTATTTCGGGTTGAAGAAGTTTGTACAACCAAAAAGAAGGAACCACACCGAAACTCACCACGTCGGCCAAAGAATCCAATTGTTTTCCCATTTCGGAAGCCGCACCAATAGCCCGCGCTACGAGTCCGTCAAGCAAATCTGCAAACGCTGCAATGAGAACAAATAGGAAGGCGTCTTGCACGTTATGCGCCAGTAGCGCTGCACATCCCATAACTAGATTCAGCATGGTAAGTGTGTTGGGGATGATTGCTTTTCCGAACATGCGGCAAAGATAGGTTTTAGAATTCGAATTGAAGTTTTGCGCGCAGTCCGAAACGAACAATGTTTGGATTGTCTAAGTAAGACAGGCGCCACAATGCGTCTACGCGCAAAATCTTGAAGATGTTTTCCACGCCAATTGCGGCTTCTGCGTAAGGTTGTCTCAACCCGTAGATATCGGCAATTCCGTCGGCGTTGAAATCGCGACTCAGCAATTCGTCGTTCTTTAAATCGTAACTGCCCACCAAAACTTTTGCGCTCGCTACTTCGCGCCATTTCAATTTGCGCAACAAAGGAACTTTGTTGAAGAACAAGCCTTCGGCATGATAAGATGCCCAAACACTGGCCCATTGATCACTTACGAATTCAAAGAAATTCATGGTGTTGTAACTGGCTTCGTCGTAGAAGAACGTTTCGTTACCCTGATGCATTTGAAGCATGGGGTAAGGAAGGTTACCGAATATTTTTCCGGCCTGAACAGTAAGATTCAAATATCCGAAAGGACCGAAGCGCATCTTATCGTAAACCTGCATTTGCAGGCGTTGGTACTTATATTCAGCATTCATCACGCCCGGCAAGGCAAGGCTGTATACTACTTCGAGTTCAGGGTAATTCGTTCCTAAGCTAATTCGTTCAAACTCGCCGTAAACGAATTTCTCTTTGAAAGCGAAGCGCGTGTAGAGTGAAACTTCCGAAGTAATGAGCGCGTTCTCCGGCTCGAAGCTGTTCGAGAGTGGGAGGAAGCGAGTGTAAGAGTATTTGGAGCCGGCAGGTTTTAAAATTCGATGGGTGAAGATGAGTTTGTTGGAAAGGCCGTACAACCATTCTTTTTCGATGTAGGAGTTAATGTCTGTGACATCGGTGAGTTTGTTTGCCGGATTTCTTCTGAAAAGGGAAGAGAGAATGTTGTCTTGCCGGAAGGCACCCGCGCCAAGTCCGAGTTGCTCCATGTCTCTTTTTCCGTGCGCTGAAATAGCAAAGCGTGGACTTTTTTGAATGATGTACAATCCGCCTGCTCCGTATTTGAAACGGTCGTCGCGGAAGCCGTAGGCAACATATCCGTCGAGCATAAGTTTCGTGCTGAAGGCATTGCTGGTTCTTCCGCCAAAGCGAAGACGGTTACCTTCAATAGGGTTGAAGCTATAAAACGTGTAATAGGGGCCGTATTCGAAGTTGCCCTTGATTTTGTAACCAGACACAAACAGGGTAATGATGTCGGTTACTGTTTTGAATTGCGGCAACGATTTCAGCGTATCTGCCATGTTGTAGATGCGTTCTTCTTTGACGGTGAGGGCAGTGTGCCGCATGCTCTGCCAATAGGCATCGTCGTGATTTGAAGAATTGGGATCGACTATAATGTCTGTGTATCCTTGATAGAATTCGTCTTCACGTGGCTTGTTTATGACGAACTTTTTATAGCTGCTGTTTTTCCTTCCATAAACACCAAGTTTCTTTTCACTCATGTTGAATTCAACGAGGAGTTGATCTTTCACCAACATCCAAACTTCATTTTCCACCTCGTTGTATTCTTGGTGAACACTGAATTGTTTTATCCAGTTAATGTTCGCGTCTTCTGAAATGGCAGCGTCTACTTGCTTTACAGCATAGGTGGTGTCGTGAATCCACATTTCACCATGGAACAATAGCTCTTGTTTTCTGCGCGGAAAAAACTCCAATTTGTAACACCATTTCCCTTCAATAAATGCACTGTCTACAAGACCGTAATCGTAAAACCCGAGAGCATACGTAGAGATAGGTGAGGTGAAACTCTTTCTGAAAATTATAATTTCGTTGTCGTAGATATTTACGTTCTGGTACATATCTCCCAAGAACTGATTCACACTCTGATTTTCGACTCCTGTTACACGTGTTCCTTTTACAATTTCTTTTGCAATTTTTGGATTACGTCGGTAATAAAAATCGGAAAGAGATTCGGTCATGAAGACCGGTAAATATGGCTTTTCCTGCGTTGTGTCTATTCCTTCGAAAATGAATTCGAAAGGCTTCATGAGTTTCTTATCGCCAATGGCTGCACTTATGTTGTTCAAATCGAATTCTACTTTGTTGTAGGCTTCGTATTCATAGGCGTCGAGCTTTTCGCGGTTATTGATCTTTTTATTGGCGATTACCTTTTTCATTAAGGCAATGGCTGGATTGGGTTCGTCTTTCGGACGAATAACAACTACGCCCGTTGTGTTTTCATCGACTAGCGCGAAGTTCACTTCTTTTGCAGTTCCTTGCTTGACATAGAAAGACTGCTGGGCATAGCCCATGCCTTTGCAGCGCAACGTGTCGCTCGAATAGTAAGTTTCAATTCGGTACTTTCCGTTTTCGTCGCTGGTAGTTCCAGACTTCGTTCCAACAAAATAGACAGGTGCAAAAGGAATGGTTTGTTTCGAGACCGCATCAATCACAGTTCCGTACACAACTGTTTTCTGCGCTTGAAGCACAAAAGAAAAACAGATTGCGAAGAATAGTAAAAGTCCCTTTTTCATTCCATACGAAGAAACGAAAAAGTTTTTAATGCGTCAAGCAGAAAGACAAACGTTACCCCTTACTTGTTGTTGAAAGCTTGCAAGCCTTCTTCCAGCCAAGCACGGAATTCCGAAGTTTCAACAATTCCGCTCTTTACCGGATTCATTAATTCCTCTCTTCCTTCCGTCATTGGATCAATAATGGCATACATCGGTTGAGAGTTGTTGTTGAACGTCTCAATTTCAAAGGCAGACCATAAGTCACCGTAAGTTTCAATCTCCTTTTCAATTCCAGCCCATTTCGTTACAATGGTTTCTTTTAATTCTGCTGGAAGCTCTTGCTTGTCGTCAACGTATAGACTCACAACAATAAATTCATTTTGTAATAAATCTAAAACTTCTGGCCAAACGTGCTCTTCCATTTTTCTACAGTTTACGCAAGCGTATCCTGTGAAATCGACGAACAATGGTTTTCCTTCTTTTCTTGCGCGTTCCAATGCAACATTGTAATCGTGCTCGCAAAGCAATCCGTGCGGACAATCGCTAGGGTATGCATATGAATATCCGGTAGGAGGCGCAAGTCCGCTCATTAACGAAAGAGCGTTGTACGACGTACCTTTTTCATTTAACATTAATCCGCTTGCTAGATATACTACCCACATTCCCACGAACGTGGTGAACACAATGCGGAATTTCGAAAACTTCTGAATTGGACTGTCGTGTGAAAATTTGATTGCTCCAATCAGGTAGAGGTACATTCCAAAGAATATCACTACCCACAAGCCCATGAATACCTCGTACTTCAACAAGTTCCAGTGCACCACTAAGTCTGCTTGAGATAAGAATTTCAGCGCGAGCGCCACTTCTAAAAATCCTAAAACAACTTTTACAGAGTTCAACCAACCACCTGATTTAGGTAGGCTCTTCATCATTCCAGGGAACATTGCAAACAACGCAAACGGAATTCCGAGTGCCAATCCGAAACCACCCATACCAACAGTTAATTGAATGGCTCCACCGTCTTTCGCTAAAGATCCTGCGAGCAATGAACCCAAGATAGGACCTGTGCAAGAGAACGATACAATTGCCAAGGTTAACGCCATAAAGAACGCACCAAGTAATCCGCCAGCCTCTGCGTTCTTGTCCATCTTATTCGCCAGACCAGCAGGAAGTGTAATCTCAAACAATCCGAAGAATGAAAGCGCGAATACAATGAAGATGACGAAGAACACAATGTTCAGAGGGACATTGGTGGAAATATCGTTCAGAATGTTTTCGTTAATCTGATCCAAGAAATGGAACGGCATTGAAAGTAAAATGTAAATCAAGAAGATGAATCCACCGTATATTAATGCTTGGAAAATTCCTTTCTTACGGTCTTTGTTTCCTTTGGTGAAGAACGCAACAGTCAATGGAATCATTGGAAATACACATGGCGTAAGCAATGCAACCAATCCGCCCAAGAATCCGAGGAAGAACAATTGCCACATGTTTCCGTCTTCATTCGTTCCCGCTGAAACACTTCCACTTTCTAATCGCGTAGTTAACTTCTCTTTGTCGTTACGAATCGTTTGAATCCAGTATCTGAATTTTGTTGTGGTTGGCTCCAATTGCATTTGATCTTCAACAAGTGCTGAGGTGTCTGCAGTTGTTGTCAATACTGCAGAACCATCTGCTGCATTTGGAGTGACTTGTAGTTTGAATTTCGACTCAATTGGATAGCACGCTTTGTCGTTACAAGTTTGGCCTTGAATGGTTCCTTTTAAAGTGAAAGGAGTTGTGCCTAGAATTTTAATTTTTTGTTTGAATACAGCAGAATTTTCAAAATAGTTCACTTCACCACCTTGCATTTCATCGTAATGGGTGATGTACTTTCCTTCCGTTAATTTTCCAATAAGTTCGAAATTTGCTTTGTCTGCATTTAAGATCAATTCAGTTGGAAGTGCATATACATTCGGATCTGTTGATGGACTCGTTGAATATAAATGGAATCCAGGTGAAATAGTTGCTTGAAATTCAATTTCAGCTTCGTTGTTGGGTAAACTAACCAGGCTTGTTCTCCATTTTACAGGATCAACAATTTGCGCTTGAGCATTCCAAGATGAAAATAAAATAGCAAATGCCGCAAAAATCTTTACTGATAAATTCTTCATAGGTTCAAAAATAGTTCAATTCAATTCTACTTACGTGAGGCGCATCACAAAAACATTCTTCGCTGCTGCGTCTAATTTGTAATCTTCCGAGATGCACAAGCCTATTACCGCAACAATCTCGTCTTTGCTTACCAATACAGGGTAGTTCTTTTTCTCGTTCATGGCAATCTTGGCCTGAACCAACACATCGCTTACTTTTTTCAATCCCTTCATTCCTAACGAACGAATTTTATCGCCCGGTTCGTATGCACGAATCTCCAAGGGGAAACGCAATTTGTCTGCGTTGAGTTGCACGACCTTCGGATCTTTTTCAATTTCGTAACCTTTCGCAGGAACAATATCAACGTCGTACTTCGATTCGTCCAAAGGCATTTCACTCTGTAGCGCATGCAACACATAGTTGTCGCGATCGCGCGCCACGGCATACGTTGCATTCGAAACTTTCGCTCCAGTCTTTTGAAGCTTCAAGATTTCATCAATCTCTCCTGTGGTGAATTCAAACAGATTCAACCATTCCCACATAATTTGTCTTGGAGCATAATGGTTGTGAACAGCAGCAATGGAAAGCAATTCGCTTTCACCTTTCAGCTCAACGTTTTCTTCAAGCCAGTTTTGCAAACTCTCTTGCACAATGGAATGTTGCTCTTCCCAAATTTCAATGCTGTTGTTAAGCGTTTGAAGAATATTCGGATTCAGTTCTTCTAAAATTGGAACAACCTTGTTTCTGATTTTGTTTCTTCCGTAAACAGTGGATTTGTTCGAAGCGTCTTCGCGCCATTTCAACTTCAGTTCTTTCGCAAATGCTTCCAAATCTTTTTTCGAAATGGAAAGAAGTGGACGCCATTTGGTTGAAGTGTGACGCTTCATTCCAAGTAATCCTTTCAGGCCGCTTCCGCGAACCAAGTGTTGCAAAACGGTTTCCAATTGATCGTTCGCATGATGTGCAAGAACAACAGTGGTATATCCGAATTCATCTTGCAACTGTTGGAAATAGGTGTAGCGAAAATCTCTCGCACGCTCTTGTAAATTGTTTTTCGATTCCTTCCACAAATCGCCGGCGTGTGCGCAATGAAAAGTGAGTTTGTGTTTTTTGCAATAGGCTTTCACAAACTGCTCGTCTTTCTCCGAATCTTTTCCGCGAAGCTGATAGTTCACGTGAGCCACTGCAAATGGAATTTTTGCTTTTAACAGGAGCTCTGCCATTAACATAGAATCCATTCCTCCGCTTACTGCCACAAGCAATTGCGCGTCTTCGAATGTTTGATATTCGGCTTTTAAATCTTTAAGTAGTTTTTTCATGTTCAGTTAAATATGGAAAGGGTAGAAGCGGC
>JBDLUS010000044.1:0-5970 GCA_039805165.1 Bacteroidota bacterium
AAAATAAGACTTTTATTATTTTCTATTGCGTTAATTCCTTGGTTCACTATATTTGATTCAAATTATAAGCAAAATGAAAAAACTAATTGCGTTCGTAGCAATGTCTATCTTCTTCGCAGGAGTAGCATCTGCTCAAGTTGAAAATACAACTACCACTTCAGAAAAGAAAACGGAGTGCACAAAGTCTAAAGAGTGTTGCAGCAAGTCTGCCGCTACTCAAAGCGCTGAAAAGAAAGAGTGTTCTGCTACAAAAACAGAAGGCAAATCAGAATGTTGCAGCAAAAGCGCAGCAGCTGACGCTAAGAAAGGTAAGAACAAAGGAAAAGAGTGTTGCTCTAAAGATGCTGCTACAAAAGGCGGGCAAAAAGAGGGATGCAAAGAAGGTGAGAAGAAAGACTGCTGCAAGAAAGCAGGTGAAAAATAATTAATGACTTTCATTAAGAAATATTAAACCTCGGAGACTCTCCGAGGTTTATTTTTGCAACCAAATCAAAAGAACCGTGAAGAATTCATTCGATGTAATTATTGTTGGAGGAGGAATTGTTGGTGCAGCCACCATGTACAAAATACAAATGGCTTATCCAGATAAGAAGATTTTATTGTTGGAAAAGGAAAGTAGTCTTGCCGATCACCAAACTGGAAATAACAGCGGGGTTATTCACTCTGGAATTTACTACAAGCCAGGTTCAAAAAAGGCAATCAATTGTGTGAATGGAAGAAGAGAGCTTGTGGCTTTCGCTAAGGAGCACAACATAAGCCACGACGTTTGCGGAAAGTTGATCGTGGCAGTCGATGAATCTGAACTTCCTTTCTTGAACAAGATTGAACAACACGGCGTAGAGAATGGCATTGAAGACATGCGTCGAGTTACCCCTGAAGAAATCCGACAAATAGAGCCGCATTGCATAGGAATAGACGGTTTGTTTATTGGGTGCACGGGCATCATTGATTTTCGCGGAACAACAAACAAATTGGCTGAATTATCATTGAAGACGAATTCTCACTCTGAGGTTCATACTTCAGAAGAGGCGTTAAGTTTTGAGCACAAGCCCAATTCAACAAAGGTTATTACCAACAAGGGAAGTTATGAGGCTGCGAATTTGATTGTGTGTGGAGGATTGCAAGCCGATCGTTTAGCAAGAAAAGACGGTATTGCCTTGAAAGAACAAGTTGTCGGCTTCCGTGGCGATTACTACGAGTTGACTGAAAACGCAAAGCATAAAGTTAAAAACCTCATTTACCCTGTTCCGAATCCTGATTTTCCATTCCTAGGCGTTCACTTCACGCGAATGGTAGACGGTTCTGTAGAATGCGGACCCAATGCGGTCTTTACGTTCAAGCGTGAAGGTTATGGAAAGACAGACTTCAGTTTCCGTGATACGTGGGATGCGTTGACCTACAAGGGCACTTGGAAGCTTTTCTTTTCGAATATGAAATTCGGAATCGATGAATACAGAAGAGCATTCAGTAAGAAATTATTCTTGAAAACGCTCCAGCGTTTGCTTCCATCATTAACCATGGAGGACATTGAGCCAGGAAGAGCAGGAGTGCGTGCCTTGTTACTTCGTGAAGATGGAGATACACGTGATGACTTCAGAATCGAGTATACAAAAAGGAGCATTCATGTTCTGAATGCCCCTTCTCCTGCGGCAACCGCATGCTTGGCCATTGGTGGAGATATTCTACAAATGGCGGAAGAGCATTTTGGTTGGAAGAAATAAATTCTTCCAATTATGAAACGGCTCCACTGCTAAGTGGTAAATCGCGACTTACTTTTCTGAACAGTCCTTGTAATACTTTGCCCGGACCAACTTCAATCACTTCGCTACAACCGTCTGCGATCATAGCATTCATTGTTTGCGTCCAACGCACTGGAGCAGTCAACTGAACAATCAAATTCTTTTTAATTTCTTCCGGATCTGAAACGGCTGATGCCGTTACGTTCTGATATACAGGACAAACAGGCGTGTGGAAAGGAGTTGCAGCAATAGCAGCTTCCAATTCAACACGAGCAGGCTCCATGAGCGGACTGTGAAACGCGCCTCCAACAGGAAGTTTCAATGCACGCTTGGCACCAGCAGCAAGAAGCGCTTCGCAAGCTTTGTCAATAGCCTCGTTCTCTCCAGAGATAACCAATTGTCCCGGACAATTGTAATTCGCAGCAACCACTACTCCAGGAGTTTCAGCACAAACTTTTTCAACCACGTCATCTTCCAAATTTAAAATAGCCGCCATGGTCGAAGGGTTCGCTTCACAAGCTTTCTGCATTGCCATAGCGCGAGCATAAACCAATTTCAAAGCGTCTGCAAATTCAAGCGTCCCGTTAGCAACCAAAGCGCTGAATTCACCCAAACTGTGTCCTGCAACCATTGAAGGCTGAAATGAATCGCCCATAGCTTTAGCCATGGCAACGCTGTGCAAGAAAATGGCAGGTTGCGTAATATTGGTTTGCTTTAACTCTTCTTCTGTGCCGCTGAACATGACATCTGTTAAGCGAAATCCTAAAATTTCATTAGCAGAATCCATCAACTCCTTTGCTACTGCAGAACTTTCATAAAGGTCTTTGCCCATGCCGGGAAATTGAGAACCTTGTCCAGGAAAAACGTATGCTTTCATTATTGTAGTAAATTTGATACGAAAGTAACCAAAACCAAAGACGTTCAAAAAAGTTCAACGGGCAATTATACCCAAGGAAGTATGAATAAATCAATACAGTCATTTCCAAAATTGAAGGTTATTATTCTGCTCTCTTTGGCATTTGTGTTTCTGTTTTTAGCCTATTTGTTCTCAGGCTCATGGTTTGTTAATGTATATGTAAGTCCCGAGTTGAGTTATTCTGAAGTGTTTTCTGAAGTGCTTATGGCAAAGGCTTTTTGGTTCTTTTTCCTTGTGCAAATCATTGTTTATTCAACCGTTGTTTTTGTTATTCTGAATACATTCTACAACGAAAGAAGAATGACGCTCATGCAGCAAGAGTTCGTGAATAACGTGACCCATGAAATTAAAACACCGCTTTCGACTATGCTCATGGCTGCTGAAGTTTTGGTTGAAGAAAATATTCACACCAAGCCGTTTCGCCGAGATCAGTACATTTCCATTATTCGAAACGAAGGCGAGAGGCTGCGCGAAGAATTAGATCGGGTGCTAGAAGTTTCTCGAATGACTAACATAGGCATTCACTTAAATAAGGAACTCTTTGCCCCAAGGGCAATGGTTAATTCCATAATCGGAAGAATGAATTTGCAATTCAATAATTACAAGGGAACTTCGGAAATTATTTGGGAAGCCGGTGATGCTGAAATTAATTTCGATAAAAAATCTTTCGAACTAATTTTAACAAACCTCATAGACAACGCCTTGAAGTACAATATCGCAGAACCACGAATTGTTATTCGCAGTAGTGTTTTTGAAGGTAAACTGCTCATTCAGGTAGAAGATAATGGAATTGGAATAGATGAAATTTATCATGCGGAACTCTTTCATAGATTCTTTCGTGTACCTTTGGGCGAGACGCATCACATTAAAGGTTTCGGTTTAGGATTGTACCTCGTGAAGCAGTTGATGGATGCACATAATTCAACTATATTCGTGTCGAGTATAGAAAACGAAGGAACCACGGTTACGTTAAAGATTCCTTTGGCAACAAAAAACAATGAGTAAAATTCTTTTGGTTGAAGACGATGAGAACTTGGGTTTCGTAATCCAAGACCAACTGACCGATCTCGGTCATGAGGTCATTCGTTGTAGGTCTGCTCGAGAGGGTTTGCTAACATTGGGAAAGGAATTCGTAGACATCTGTTTGTTGGATGTTATGATGCCTGTGAAAAGCGGATTTGATCTGGCTGAAGACATTAAGAAGTTGTTCCCGACAATGCCATTTATATTTCTTACAGCGAAACAACAGTTGTCAGATCGATTGAAAGGTTTGTCAATTGGCGCCGACGATTACATTACGAAACCTTTCGTTATTCAGGAACTGAATTTACGAATTCAAAATATTGTCCGAAGAACAAATAAGGACGAAGAGAAAATTGTCACATCTTTATATTCTATCGGAAGCTATTCTTTCGATAATGTAAACAACTACCTTATCTGGCCAAGTGGCATGCGACAGCACTTGACAAACAAAGAAGCTAGTTTGTTGAAGGCGTTTTGCGAAGGAAAAGGAAACGTTATGACTCGTGAGAACTTAGCCAATTTAGTTTGGGGAGAAGAGTCCTATTTCGTTGCGCGAACCATGGATGTATACATTGCGAAACTTCGTAAGTTTTTTGCTGAAGATACCCGCATACAAATCATCAACCTGCATGGGGTAGGATTTCAATTCGTAGTGGAAAAATAATTTTTATAAAGGTTTATGGAAAAAGATGATCGTGTTAGACGGAAGTTTACTCCGCGCTCTTGGAACGAATTAAAGTCTAACGACAGTTGGAGTATATTTAAAATCCTCTCAGAGTTTGTTGAAGGGTATGAGCGCATGGCCGCCATTGGTCCATGTGTTTCAATTTTCGGCTCGGCTCGAACGAAGCCAGACAATAAGTATTATTCCACCGCTAAAGAAATTGCTTTCAAACTTACACAGAAAGGCTACGGCGTCATTACTGGCGGAGGTCCGGGTATAATGGAAGCGGGTAACATCGGAGCGAAAGACGGACAAGGCGCTAGCGTGGGTTTGAATATTAAACTTCCATTCGAGCAATATCCGAATCCATACATCGACTATGACAAAAGCATCAACTTCGATTACTTCTTTGTTCGAAAAGTTATGTTTGTGAAATACAGTCAAGGTTTCGTAGTTATGCCAGGAGGCTTTGGAACACTAGATGAATTCTTTGAAGCCTTGACGCTTATTCAGACCTACAAGATTGGCCGCTTTCCGATTATACTAGTTGGAAAATCATTTTGGGAAGGATTGGTAGACTGGATTCAAAAAGTTCTTCTTGAAACGGAGAATAACATCAACGAGGAAGACATGATGCTCTTCTCGGTGGTAGACACCGCCGATGAAGCCGTTGATGAAATCGATAAATTCTATTCGCAATATTTGCTAAAACCAAACTTCTAATGTCATCGTTTTTTGTAGCTATACTCTCTCCTTCGAAACTTATGAACGAATCATTTCAAGAGTTCAAAGGAGAACCCACATTGCCTTGGTTCACGAAAGAAACCGAAACGCTGTGCGCTGAATTGAAAAAGGTTTCGGCAGAGGAGTGGAAGCAGAAAATGAAAATCACCGATGAGCTCGCCTTGAATACACAGGCCCGTTTTCAAAAATGGAACAAGAAAGATTTGTCGAAGGGTATTCCTGCAGCCTTACTTTTCAGCGGAGAGGCATTTAAATCGCTCGACGCGAAATCATTTTCAAAATCAAATTGGAAAACCGCTGAGCAATCACTCAGAATACTAAGCGGTTTTTACGGAATTTTAAAGCCAACAGACACAGCTCTGCCATACAGATTAATGGTTGGGACTCCTTATAAAACCACTGCGGGTAAAACCCTTTATTCTTATTGGAGCGAAACGGTGACGAAAAAACTTGAAAACGAAATCGCTCCAAAAGGATATCTGCTCAACTTATCGTCTGACGAGTATTTCAAGATCATAGACACGAAAAACTTCGATCGTGAAATTATTCATTTCAAGTTCTTTCAATCGAAGGGGAAAGAATTGAAAAGCATTCCAACATTTTCAAAACAAGCGAGAGGAAGCATGGCGAGATTCGTTATTGAGTCTAATGCCAAGTCTGTGGAAACGCTCAAGCAATTCAAGGAAGAGGGTTATTCCTTCAATGAAAAATTAAGCGACAAGAATACGCTGGTGTTCGTTCGCTAAATTAGAACAAGCCGTTCAACTGCGCTTCAATACCACTGATGATCGTTCCAAGATCTTCAGGGTTCTCATGGAAACGATTATTGTCAATGTCAATGATCAACAACTTGCCTTTGGTATAGGTCGTAACCCAAGCTTCGT
>JBDLUS010000045.1:0-6786 GCA_039805165.1 Bacteroidota bacterium
GAACGCGATGGCACGAAAGACGCCAACAGAAAAAAATTCATTGCGCTTTATGAAAAACTTTTAGCCAAATGAAAACACGCATTGCTCATTTCACGACACTCCACCCGCCTTTCGACAGTCGCATTTTCATGAAGGAATGTGTTAGTCTTACCAAAGAAGGATATGAAGTTTTTTTAGTAGTACCGCACACGGAATCTTTGATTCGCGAAGACGTTAAAATTGTAGCTCTTCCAAAAACTACAAACCGATTAAAAAAATTACTTATCACCGCATGGCAAGGTGTTTTCGCAATTTTGAAATTAAATGTCAAGATCATTCACATCCACGATCCTGAACTTATTCGCTTCGCCCCTTTATTTTGGCTCCTAGGAAAAAAAGTGATTTTCGATTCTCATGAATATGTAAGCAGACAAATAGAAAGCAAACCACTTGGCCCTCTCTTCATACGAAAAACTATCGGTTTGATATATATGTGTATAGAGCAATTCTATATACTCTTTTGCTCTCGAGTGATTGTTACTGAAACCGATCAAATCCTTTCAAAAACTAAGCAAGCTTTTGTTAGAAATTATCCTATTCTCTCGCTTCCTCAAATAAAAATTTCAGAACAAAAAGGTGAAATCACTAGATTTATTTATTGTGGAGGTTTAACTGAAATTCGTGGCATTTACGAATGCATAGAAGCCATTGCTGAAATAGAAAATGCCACACTCACACTTATTGGAGCCTGGGATTTTGAAGCATATAGACAAAAATGCATGTCTTCAAACGGCTGGAAAAAAGTAACAGAAGTTGGACATATTCCGGCAACGGAAGTTTATCAACACTACGTGAACTCTCATGTGGGCTTGGCGATTTTATATCCAGAAAAAAACTACCTAGATTCAACTCCAGTAAAAGTATTTGAATACCTAGCTTGCGGACTTCCGGTGATCATGTCGAACTTTCCTTATTGGGAAAAAACATTTGTTGAAGGTTGTTACTTCGTGACCCCTTCCAACAAACAAGAAATGATTTCTGCCATGAAGCAATTGCAAAGCGAATCGCTTCGACTTGAATCTGGAAAAAGAGGAAATGTTTGGGTGAAAGAAAATTGCAGTTGGGAAAATGAAGCGCGCACGCTTGTTCAACTTTACAGCGAAATTTCAAAATGAGTTCTCCTTCTGTAGGTATTGCCATTCCATGCTTTCAAGAAGCATTACACATTGAAGAATGTGTGCTATCTTGTTTGAATCAAACATACTCGGGAATCATTCGTGTATACGTTGCCGATGGCGGAAGCACAGACGGCACGCTTGAAAAGCTTCACCAACTTACCCGTCAACATGAAAATAAAATTGTTGTGTTGAAGAATGAACGTCGCGTTACTCCAGTAGCACTGAACATGGGATTGCAAGAGAGTGACGAAGATTTCAAAATGATCCTCGGGGCGCACGCTGCTCTTCCGAATGACTACATTGAAAAATGTATGCAAACATTTATTGAAAATCCGGAAGCAGATTGTGTTGGAGGAATAATCATTAACGAGTATCAAGATGCAACTTCACAAGCCATTGGATGCGCCATGTCGTCTTCTTTTGGCGTGGGCAATGCGCATTTCAGAACGGGAAATAAAAACGGATTTGTAGACACTGTTGCCTTCGGCATGTACCGAAAAGAAGTCTTTGAAAAAATTGGATTTTTCCGAGAAGAGCTCATTCGCAATCAAGACGACGAGTTCAACTTCCGAATGGAAAAAAATGGCATGAAATGTTATTTGAATACGGAGTTGCATTCGAAGTACTACGTGCGCGGAACGCTAAGCAAACTCATGAAACAGTATTACCAATACGGTTACTGGAAAGTGTATGTGAATCTACTTCACGGACAAATCACTACCGCCAGGCAGTTAGTTCCATTTGCCTTTGTTTGTTATTTAATCTTACTTGTTCTCTCGAATATCATCGTTCCGAAATATTCATTGTTCGCAGCCCTTCCTTTGTTACTGTATTTCATTCTTGCAATGGGCTTCGCAGCAAAAGCGAAAAGTAAAGAACCACGTGCAACTTTATTCAGCTTTTTCATTTTACATTTAGGATACGGTTGGGGCTATTTGCGCGGTGTCATTGAGATGAAGATTTTCGGTAAGCGCCCTACCCTTCAAAACGCACAACACAACAGATAGAATATGCGGTCAGCACTTTTTATTTTATTCGCTTTGCTCATGAACTCGCTTTCAGCACAGAATTTAAGTGTGAAGCAAAATTTGACTTCACCATTCATGAAATGGTATTTCAATGAAGAAGGAAAGACAGAATACATGTCGGCCGTTGTACCAGGCAACGTGCACAGAGATTTGGTGCTGAACAAAATTATTCCCGATCCACTAGTTGGAACGAACGAAACTACTGTGCAATGGGTCTCGGAAAAAAGTTGGGAATACACCTTGAACGATTTCGTTTGCGAACCGAACATGCTCCTTCAAGATAAAATTGAATTGCGTTTAAACGGAATAGATACGTACGCAAAAATTTTCCTCAACAATACTTTTATAGGTGAAACGAACAACGCGTTCGTGCAATTCGATTTCAATGTGAAAGGAATTATTCTCCCGAAAGGAAATAAGCTGCGCATTGTTTTCTCTCCGGCTGAAGCCTATGCGAAACAAAAATTAGCGGATCGCATTCTTCCCCTTCCAGGAGACAGCATTCGCGCGGTTTGCAGAAAGCCGCAGTATCACTTCGGATGGGATTGGGGACCGAAGCTCGTGACATGTGGAATTACCAAACCCGTTGAATTGGTTGGACACACCGATCTGTTGTTCGAGACTTTTGGCGTTGAAACACTTTCGTTGAATGAAGGAAAAGCTCAGATGCGCGCGCACATTCATTACCGAGCAGACAAAGAAGAAAAAGTTACTGTTGCATTTAATTTCGGCGGACAAGTATTCAAGGAAGAATTTGTTTCGCGCGTGGGAGAGCACGATTTCATTTTTCAATTTGAATTAAAAGATCCCAAGCTTTGGTGGCCGAATGAAGCAGGAGAACCCTTCATGTATTTGGTTCAGTGTACCCTTCAAACAGCAAGTGGTAAAGCGAATACGCGCGTCATTAAAACAGGAGTTCGAACCATAGAGTTGGTGAATAAACCCGATGAGTTCGGAGAAAGTTTTTTCTTCAAGGTAAACGGAAAAAGCATTTTCATGAAGGGCGCGAATTACATTCCACTTCGTATGCTTCCTTCGGTAAACAGCGAATCCGAATACCGCATTCTTTTGGAACAATGCAAAGGAGCTCATTTCAATATGCTACGCGTTTGGGGCGGTGGAATTTACGAGAGCGATTTGTTTTATTCGCTTTGCAATGAAATGGGCATTCTCATTTGGCAAGACTTCATGTTTGCGTGCAGCATGTATCCGGGCGATGCGAAGTTCTTGGAAAGTGTTCAGAAGGAAGCGGAACAAAATGTCCGCAGAATTTCTTACAACCCCTGCATGGCGCTTTGGTGCGGAAACAATGAGAATGCGGAAGCTTGGTCGAATTGGGGATGGAAGACTGGTTTATCAAATGCCTCTGTAGCCGCTATTGACAGCGAGTACCATCAGTTGTTTAATCAACTATTACCGGGAATTGTCGGACACTTTTCCAACCTTCCCTATTGGCCTTCCTCTCCGCAATTCGGAAGAGGAAATCAAGAGTCGATGAATGTCGGAGATTCTCATTACTGGGGGTTGTGGCACGATGAGCAGCCGTTTTCAGTTTTGGAAACGAAGGTACCTCGATTCATGAGTGAGTTCGGCATGCAGAGTTTTCCTAGTGAAGATGTGTTGAAGTTAATGTCGCCCCTTGCTCCTTACGACATGAATTCGGAAGGAATAAAATTGCATCAGAAAAACGCTCGCGGTTTTGGTTTAATGAAGCAATACACCGAGCAATGGTATCCAGCGGCAAGTAAACTTCCTACCCAGGAATACGCGAAGCTTACGCAAGAAATGCAAGCCGAAGGCATGTGTCGCGCCATTGAAGTTCAGCGCAGCAGTCCGCGTTGCGGAGGAACATTGTATTGGCAGTTGAATGACGTCTGGCCTTCTTTTTCGTGGAGCAGTATTGATGTGTTGGGAAATGAAAAAGCCTTCCATCAAAAATTAAAAGAGAGCTACGCTCCGCAGTTGCTCACCTACAAAATCGAAAACGATTCGCTCTTCATCGTTTGGGTCGACGATCAGTTCAGCCAACCTTATGAATTGAGAGTATTCGGAGAAATAAAACAACTTCAAAAGAAGCACGCTCGAGGCGTTGGCTTCAGCAATTACAACATTCAGGTTAATGGCCCCATTTCACAAAGTGAGGGCATTTCACTTCGTGATTTAAAAGGGAAGTATGAGCGATCGCTTTCGTTAGAGGCGGTCTACGGGAACATTTCTATTCAACGAACGTTTACCGTTCGTCCGTAGGACCCTCGTTCGAAGAACCCTCGTCTGAAAGACCCTCGTTCACCAGAACCCTCTTCGTCAAAACGGCGACTCCTCCCCACCCGTGAACGTAAAGTCCTCGTCATCGCCGAAGTCATCGTTCATCTTCGAAGCAACTGTAATGGTCGTAGCGCCGCTATCTAAGAACGAATTGTTCGCAGGAATCGCTCTTGCTTCCGTTGACCCTCCGTTAAAATCGTTGTTGAAGTTGTAACCGTCTACGTCTGCGAATTTCGCGAGGTTCGCAATGAAGCGAAGGCGAATGTTATCGAGTCCACCGTTACGGTGTTTCGCAATAATCAATTCAGCCAGACCTTGTGAAGGGGTACGTTCGTTGTCGTTAAATTCGGTAAGACCGTAGTATTCTGGACGATAGATGAAACCAACGATATCGGCATCTTGCTCAATCGCGCCGGATTCACGAAGATCGGAAAGCATAGGGCGCTTATCTCCTCCACGAGTTTCCACGGAACGTGAGAGCTGCGAGAGTGCGATTACCGGAACATCTAATTCTTTTGCAATTTGCTTAATGGAACGCGAGATGGTAGAGATCTCTTGTTCACGGTTTCCGCCTTTGCTGTCTCCAGCGGTCATGAGTTGAAGGTAATCGATGATGATTAATTCAATACCGTGATTCGATTTAAGTCGACGACATTTCGCACGCAATTCGAATACTGAAAGTGCAGGAGTGTCATCTATGAAAATTGGAGCTTCTGAAAGGTTTGTTACACGTTGGTGAAGCTGTGTCAACTCATAATCTTTCAATTGTCCTTTACGAAGCTTTTCTGAATTGATCTCCGTTTCGCTGGCGATCAAACGTTGAACCAATTGAACTCCGGACATCTCGAGTGAGAATACGGCAACTGGACGCTTGAAATCGACTGCTACGTTTCTGGCCATGGACAATACGAACGCTGTTTTACCCATACCCGGACGAGCCGCGATAACAATCATATCGGACTTCTGCCATCCGCCCGTAAGCTTATCCACGGCGTTGAATCCAGTCGGAGTTCCACTTACACCATCTTCGTTCTTACGAGCGAGCTCAATGGCATCCATCGCGGATTTCACCAAGGTGCTCATCTTGTCGGAAGACTTACGAATGTTACCTTCTGCTACTTCGAAGATGTTGCTTTCTGCTTTGTCTAATAAGTCGAAGGTATCGGTAGTTTCGTCGTACGCTGCTTTAATGATGTCATTCGAAACGCGTATTAATTCGCGTTGAATGAATTTTTGCGAAACGATACGTGCGTGCGTTTCAATGTTGGCCGTTGACGCAACACGGTTTGTCAGTTGTGAAATGTAGAGCGGACCTCCAACGAAGTCCAGTTTACCTGCTTTACGAAGTGCCTGGGTTACGGTAAGAATATCCACAGCCTGTCCCGCACCGAATAAATCGCGAATGGCCTCGAAGATGTCTCCGTTTTGTTCTTTATAGAAAGACTCGGGCTTCAAGATATCGATAACCGCGTTTAGCGATTTCCCTTCGAGCAGCATAGCCCCAATAACCGCTTCCTCCAAATCAATAGCTTGTGGCGGAAGTTTCCCCATTTCATTCGCTGGCATGAAGTCGCGAATAGCGGAAACTCTGTCTTTGCGTGGATTTTTCGGTTTGTAGTTATTGTCGTTTGCCATAGGTTTTCGGTTCAAGAAGGACCTCAAAATTAGTTCAGAGTGATTGATTGTGGGGTCAAAAGTTTTACAACTTGGGCTTTTGATAGTATGTGAATAACTTGGAACTACGTTGTTGGAACTGCGTTGTTGGAACTTCGTTGTTCCTACTTCGTAATTGGAAAATCAGAGATTTTATTCCTACTGAGTAATGGGAACTTCGTTGTTCCTCCCGACAGCTATCGGGATTCGTAATTGGTATGTAATTCTTGAGATAATCTCTCTTGAATACAAGTATCCATATTTAGAAACTTTAATTACTTTTGCTGACCCTTGAATTCTAATTCGGCTTGAAATCACCTGAGAAATTTTCCACCTGAATGAAACTTGAAAAACATGCCAACTAAAAAAACAAAATCATTCACCCTTGACGAAATGAAAGACAAATTCATTGGCAAGAAGGGAAGTCCGGTAAGAGAGAAATATGAATACGAGCTGCGTATGGACTTATTGGGGCAAATGATCAAAACCACTCGAAAAGAACGGAATCTCACACAAGAACAATTGGGACAATTGATTGGTGTTCAGAAAGCACAAATCTCTAAACTCGAAAACAGCGCTAACAGCGCGAGCATCGACACTATTCTAAAAGTGTTTCAAGCACTCAAAGCCGAAATCAGCTTTCAGGTTAAACTTGAGAACAATTTTGTGAAAATTTAATTTCC
>JBDLUS010000046.1:0-9095 GCA_039805165.1 Bacteroidota bacterium
GAAAAGCAATCGTTGTAGACTTTCGCAATGTTCGAACTGCGAAGTCCTGAGCCTGGCATAATCTCCATGGTGTTAGCCAATGATGCGTAACGTTTCAAGTTTTCAATTCCTTCCACACAGGTCATTTTTTTTCCGGAAGAAAGCAAACGTTTGCAACCAGCACTTTCCAATTGCGCAATGGCTTCGTCGCCATTGGTACAAACATCGAATGCGCGTTGAAAGGCTACATCAATTCCATTCGCGGCTTTCACAAATCTCTCCAAAGCTCTGAAGTCAATGGTTCCATCGGCATTCAAAGCCCCCACCACAACGGCTTTAATTCCCTTGTCTTTCGAACGACGAATGTCGTTACACATAATTTTAATTTCCTCTTCAGAATAAACAAACGATCCCTCACGCACTCGAATAAGCGCTGCTACATCGCAGGCAGTGTATTCAACCGCGAATTCAATCAGCGACAATGCAGGTGTTAATCCACCAACTTGCAAAGCTGAACATACTTCAAGACGCGTTGCTCCGTTCTCGTTGGCAATTAAACACGACTCAGGATTTGTCGCTATTATTTCCAAATGAATATTTGACATTCTATGTAATTTTGAATTATGCTTCAAAGTAAATACCTCTTCCCACTAATCGCACTTTTTTTTAGTTCGAATTTTTTATTCGCTCAAGCTGAACCGCCGCATGTCATGGCGCAAATGGAACGTCAATACAGACTCTCCCATGCACATTTCGAAAACCTTGTCTTTGAAGGTGGAGGCATTCGCGGAGTTGCCTATTGCGGCGCGCTTATGGAAATGGATTCGCGTGGTTACTTGAAAGACATTCGTCGTGTTGCTGGCGCATCATCTGGAGCAATCACGTCTTGTCTGCTAGCGGTGGGATATACACCAACAGAAATTTCTGTGATTATTGGCGGAATGAATTTCGGTAAGTTGAATGACGGTGGAGGTTTATTCATCGGTGGAATTCACCGACTTCGCAAACGAATGGGATATTACCGCGGAGAACGTTTTTTGAGATGGATGGAGGAGTTAGTCGCTGCAAAAACGGGAAACAAGGACATCACATTTATGGAGTTAAAGAAACTCGCCGATAAAGATTCAACTTATCGCGAATTGGTGGTTACAGCTACGTGTATGAATCATCAGAAGGCAGAGTATTTCGATTACTATCGATACCCGCGAATGCGCATCGTGGATGCTGTTCGCGCAAGTATGGCTGTGCCGTTATACTATGAACCTTTTGTTATGAATAACGAAGGCCATCGCGTAGATGTTCGTCATTATGCAGATAGCGATCATGTGTGTTTAGACGGTGGTTTTCTTTCCAACTATCCGATTTGGGTATTCGATCAAGCACCTTACATCCAAGACCCCATGATTACTTTGGGCTTCCGAATTGACAGTGAGTATCAGATTACTGTCGATCGCACAAAGACAAAAACAGATCCGTATTATCCCATTCACAGCACGAAAGATTTAGTGGGAAGTGTATACTACATCATGAAGGAAAACCTCAATCGTTTCATGCTCACCGAACTCGATTGGGAGCGCACCATTAGTATTTCAGATGCGGGCATTGGCCCAAAGGTGAAGAAACTTTCTCAAGAGCAAAAAGAGTTATTTCTGAATGAAGGGAAGAGAGGGGTGAGGAGGTATTT
Organism: Bacteroidota bacterium; assembly: GCA_039805165.1. Classification (GTDB taxonomy): domain Bacteria; phylum Bacteroidota; class Bacteroidia; order Flavobacteriales_D; family Sanyastnellaceae; genus CAIZGX01. The sequence goes on from JBDLUS010000046.1 coordinate 1,664, forward strand.
TGATGAAGGGTATTGATGTGCTGAAGCACGAATGTCCGAAGGACGAATGCGGCTAAGCCACGAATGCAGCGGAGCTGCGAATGCCCATTGGGCGAATGTGGCGGAGCCACGAATGTGCAAGCACGAATGTAGCAGAGCTACGAATGTCCGATGGACGAATGTTGCAGAGCAACGAATGCTAGAGGAGGTTGTGTCAATGAGACTATACGTCTTTTGACGAATAAACTATAACAGCCGAGGTGGCTCCTATTTAGTATATCTATATTTAACAAGTTGTTACAATTTTTAATGCCTAGAATATGTTTAAACTGAATGAATTGAAAAGCGAAGCCAAGCGTGTGATTGTTCGATTTCCATTGGTTATTGTGTCTGCTGTTTTTGGATTGGCAATTTGGAATGTTCTTATTCAAATGGAGGGATACTTCGCGCAAATGGTTGTATTGATTTACGGCTTGTTCTTGGGTATACCTATTCACTACTCGGCTGTTATTGCGAAAGAAAGTAGCACGAGCAATCGCATAAAATCTTGGATGTTCATTGGATTTGGAATTGTCGTTCATGGATTAATTATCACCCATCTTCAGCTTTCAAGCGACTTACCTGAAATAGCTTTGATGACTATTTGTATTTTTTATTTTATCACAAGTCACTTGCTTGCTTCATTCTTGCCCTTCTTGGTGGGTATGCGAAAAGATTTGTTTTGGAATTTCAATCAATGGATGTTCTCTCGGTTTGCGCTCAGTTCCATTTTTACAGGAATTATTGCAATAGGATTAGGTCTGGCCATAGGTGCTATTCAATTGCTTTTCGAAATGTTTGAAGACGGTCGATTTATTGCTGAAGTTTTAATTACAGTTTGCGGTATTTTTCATATTCTCTTCTTTTTTGCAGGAACCCCAACTGAACTGAATCAAGGCAATTGGGTTGTGGATCCTCCAAAACCTTTTCGCATTTTAGTTCAGTACATTCTTGTTCCACTTGTTGTCCTATACCTCTCTATACTTTATATCTATCTGGCAAAAATTTTATTCACGTTTGATTTACCGAAGGGAAATGTGAGTGTTTGGATATTGGTATTTTGCACGTTAGGAATTCTTTCCATTCTTCTCGCAGAACCCTTCCGAAATGTCGAGTCTAATTGGGTTGGTAAACTGACGAAAATATTTTACTGGCTCATGTTGCCTTTGCTTGTGATGTTGTGGATTGCCATCTACACGCGTGTTCTTGCTTATGGAGTAACGGAAGCACGCGCATTGGTTTTGTATCTGGCCATTTGGCTCACATTCATTTCATTGTACAATGGTTTTTATAAAAGGAAATCGTTGTTGGCGTTTCCAATTTCCCTTTTCATTATAACCTTTTTATACCAGTGGGGTGGACCGTTGAGCGCACATTCAATCAGTTTCAAAAGTCAGTCTATACGCACTGAAGAAATCATGAGTCGCGATAGTATTGATGAAGAGGAGTTATTAAGTCAATTGATTTATATGTATAATTTCCAATCGGAACATACCGAATGGTTTGAATCGAATCAGTTGCCTCTGCAGGAGCATGAAGGAGTCGCTGGCTACCAATTAATTTCAAACCTTATTGATTCAGATCGATTCAGAGATAAGCTAATCCGATCGTCAGCTGCGGAGGAAGAATTCGTCTATGGAGGTGTCAGGTATGTAAATGTTAATTTGAACGAAATCTCTGTTCAAGGGTTCAATGAAATGCACTTTTTGACATTCGGCTCCAAGGCGAAAATCTCAGACTTCACCGTAACATACAAAGACAATGGAAAAGAGATTATTCGGGAATTCAAAAAGGAGTTTTATTCTTTTTGCGAAGCCCTTGATAGGCAGGCAGCAAATCAACCTGCATTTACCTACGACTGGTCTGAAGATGGGAAGCAATTTCGCTTGGTCATTTATGAATACAATTACCCATTTGCCCCTTCTAGTTCTGAAGGCAGTTCTGTAAATGAAGGGGTGTTGTTGGTTCGATAGCGTTGCGAGGGCTACTGGCGTTGCGAGGGTCCTGCGGACGAGGGTGATAAATCACGAGGGCAACTGGCGTTGCGTTTTTTGTTATTCGTTTGAAAAATTGGCTGAATGTATTGTTTTTACTTGAATGTAGACGTTTAGTCAAACAGTTATGGGAATAGGCGTTTGTAAAGAAGTTCAAATGCGTAAAACATCTTTGTCGAAAATTTTAAAAGATGTTACCTGTACACACAAAATCAAAAGAATTCGCAATCGCAATTGTCAAGTTGGGAATGAGATTGCAAAAGACAAACAAGGAGTTTAATCTTTCGAATCAACTTATTCGAAGCGCAACTTCCATAAACGCGAACCTCCATGAAGCAAGGAGCTCTGAATCTCTGAAGGATTACACCCACAAGGTTTTTATAGCTTTCAAAGAATCTCGTGAAACTCATTCATGGCTAACCTTGCTTAAAGAAACAGAATACATTTCTGAAGAAGAATATTCAGAATTGCACAAAGAAATAAACGGCATTAGCTCAGCCCTATATGCTATTACCACAGCTATGAGGAAAAAACTCGAGGTGCAAAAAAAAGCGAAGTAATTATTATCGTAGAACGTCGAAGACCTTCGCCGCAGGCCCTCGTGATTCATCACCCTCGCAAAGCCATTTGCCCTCGCAAAGCCATTTGCCCTCGCAACGAAGTTGCCCTCAAGCTTGCTTTCTCTCCGCAAAATACTTCTGCAACTCCCTCTTCACCTCATCTTTCAAAACCCACAATCCAATGAGGTTCGGGAAGGCCATGCCTAAGATCATCATGTCGGAAAAGTCTACGACTGCACCGAAGCTGCTGACAGTTCCGAGAACGGTGCAGAACAAGAACAAAAGGTTGAACGATTGCTTGATCCACCATTTTTCGCCGAACAAATAGGCCCAGCTTTTCATTCCGTAATACGACCACGAGATCATAGTTGCATACGCGAAAAGGACAATGCAAATCAAAAGAATCCAATCCGTCCAAGGGAAGACAGAGCGGAAGGCTGCTGCTGTTAATGCGCTTCCGTTTAGTCCATGAGCATCTGTTGCATATCCCGTGAATACAAGAACGAGTGCGGTCATGGTGCAAACGACAACGGTGTCAATGAAGGGTTCTAACAACGAAACCATTCCTTCCGTTACAGGCTTGTTTGTTTTCGATGTGGAGTGTGCAATACTTGCAGATCCAATTCCAGCTTCATTGCTGAATGCCGCTCTGCGAAAGCCCATCATCATTACACCAATAAATCCTCCTTTCATTCCATCTGGAGAAAAGGCGCCGTTAAATATTAACGAAGCGGCTTCGCCGATGTGTGAAATATTCATTCCAATAATCACCAAGGCAAATCCGCAGTATACCACCACCAATGCAGGAATCATCTTGTCTGTTACACGCGCAATGCTTTTTATTCCACCTACAATTACAAATCCAACCGAGATTGCGAACGCAACGCCAATCCACAATGCGTATTCTTCAGAACCAGGAATAGTTGTTTTCACCATATCAAACGCCTGATTCGCTTGAACCATGTTTCCTCCACCAAGCGTTCCGCCAACACACATGATTGCGAAAATGACTGCTAAAATTTTTCCACTTCGCTGCCATCCTTTCTTCGCTAATCCAGCGCTGAGGTAGTACATAGGGCCACCGCTCACCTCACCAGAAGGAGATATTTTGCGATACTTCACACCCAATGTGCATTCAACGAACTTGGTAGTCATACCAAACAGTCCTGCAACGATAATCCAGAACGTTGCACCCGGACCACCAACCGCGATAGCCACTGCCACCAAAGAGATATTTCCCAAACCGAGTGTTCCACTTAACGCGGCCGATAAGGCTTGGAAAGGTGTAACTTCTCCTTCGTCTGTCTTCTTCGTGAATTGACCAAAGGTTATTTTCCAGGCATGACCGAATGCACGGACATTGATAAATCTAAAATAAAAAGTAAAGAACACCGCGCTTCCAATAAGTAAAACCACCACTAACCAAATCTCTGTTTTTACGGGATCTCCATTCGGATGTTTAATTTGCTTTCCTGTGCTGTCGTATAAATGTTGATCATACAAATTGAACGCTGCAAAAGGGTCGAAGAATAACACAACTCCAAAAGCATCGACAATCGGTACAAAAAACGAATTCATTTTTTCTTCACTCGATACCGCGGGTATGGTGAACGTTTGCTCTTGCTTGCTTCCATTCGCAAAGGTTACTTGAACGGTATAGTTGATTCCTTCTTTCAGTCCCGATGCTGCAACAGAATCCACACTTTGAAGATTCGACCAATGCGCAGAAGTAATACTGTCGGCACTTACCACAGCAGCCGTTCCATCGCCAATGTTGTGCGATTGTGGATTGAGCTGTAATTGGAAGTTTTGAGCGAAGAGGGTTGATGCCGAAATCAGAATTGCCGCAAGGCTTAACGATTTAAGAAAAGGTTTGATTATTCTCATGGCCTAAAAATAGGCTATTTCAGCAAGTTAGTTCCCGATGTGAATAGGTTGTGGATATTTGAATTCGACGAACCACGATTTTTTATTCATCTTTGTAACGTTATGGCAGAAAATTTCATCGTTTCAGCAAGGAAGTATCGCCCAGACAACTGGGATTCAGTGGTTGGACAAAAGTCTATTACCACCACCTTGCGCAATGCCATAGAAACCAATCAAATTGCACAAGCGTATTTGTTTACCGGCTCCCGTGGAGTGGGTAAAACCTCTTGTGCGCGCATCTTCGCGAAGGCCATCAACAACATGTTAGATGCCACTCCTGAAGAACTAGCTTTTACCATTTTCGAATTAGATGCGGCTTCAAACAATGGAGTCGACGACATACGTGCTATCGTAGATACCGTGCGCATCCCACCACAAGTTGGAAAGTACAAGGTATATGTGATAGATGAGGTTCATATGCTTTCAGCAGCCGCTTTCAACGCGTTTTTGAAAACGTTGGAAGAGCCACCCGCACATGCGATTTTCATTCTAGCAACAACAGAGAAGCACAAGATTATTCCAACCATTTTAAGTCGTTGTCAAATCTTTGATTTCAATCGAATCAAGGTGAAAGACATGACCGAGCATTTGCAACACATTTGCAAGCAAGAAGGAATTGAGGCAGAAGAAGATGCATTACATGTTATTGCAACGAAGGCAGACGGTGCCATGCGCGATGCCTTGTCAATCTTCGATCAGGTAGTTGCGTTTTGTGGAAGGAAGTTAACCTACGATTTAGTTATTCAGAATTTGAATGTGCTCGATTATGAGTACTATTTCAAACTAACTGATTTATTTTTAAAGGAAGATATTCCAAACGCCTTGTTGGTGTTGAATGAGGTGGTTGAAAAGGGTTTCGATGTGCATCACTTCGTTACTGGATTAGGCGCACACTTCAGAAATCTATTGGTTTGTCGCGACGCACAAACACTTTCATTAATGGAAGTGACAGAAGGTGTCGCCGCGAAATATAAGGACCAAGCAGCTGCAAGCGAATTGCGCTTCTTGATTCAAGCAATTGATTTAGTGAATGACACCGACTATCACTACAAGTCATCACGTCACCCACGTTTGTTGGTTGAACTTCTGCTCATGAAATTGTGTAGCGTTCCGCAAAACTTGCGTGAGGGTGAAAAAAAAAAGTGAAAATCCTAGCGTTTCGCGGAGCTGAAAAGTTCATCGGAGCGCCACAGGCAAGATCAGCTTCTCCAGCAACTTCATCTCCAAACCCAAGTGCATCGAATGAACTTGTTGTTGAGAAAACCGAATCAGTTGCAATTGAATTCAACAACGAGAAACAACTACCAAATAAAACGGTACTCGATCCTGAAAAAAGGAAACTTGCCGGATTGTCTCCCGATAATATTTCCATTCGATACAATCCGCAAATTCAAATTGAAACCGCTGCAGACGAGCCGGAACCAGAAGAAAAAGCAGATCGCATTTATACGGCGGAAGAGATCAATGCCGCATGGATGGGATATGTGGAAGAGCTCATGGATTTCAACTCTCAAGCGGCATCTGCACTGAAAGTAACCAAGTTGAACGTTCTTCCAGATAATGAACTGCACTTGATTTTTCCAGGAAGCACGCAAATGGAATACTTCAACGAAGAACGTGCGCCTTTAATGGGCTTCATGCGTAAGAAAGGTGTTGTAGGATTGAAGTTGAAATTGGAAATCGCGCAGAGCAATTCAGTAGCAAGAGAAATCGTAACTGATCGCGCGCGTTTTGAAAAAATGATGGAGAAAAACCCTGCAGTGAAAACACTCTGGGAACGTTTCAAATTAGTAATCGATTAATTCATGCGCGTAGACAAATACCTCTGGTGCATCCGTGTTTTCAAGACTCGCTCGCTATCAACGGCTGCTTGTAAAGCCGAGAAGGTATGGGTAAACGGAGAGTTCGTGAAAGCTTCGCGCGAATTGAAATTGAAAGATGTTGTTCGTGTAAGAAAAGGCCCCATTCATTTTCAATTTGAAGTCATCGATTTTCCAAAAAGTCGATTGGGTGCAAAGTTGGTTTCAACCGTTACCAAAGATGTTACAGCAGCCGATGAATTGGCGAAGTTGGAACGCATTCAACTTCAAATGAAAGCCACGCCATACTTCGGCGTGGGAAGACCTACGAAGAAAGATCGTCGCCAGCTCGATGACTTCATGTATTACGAAGATCTAGAACAAGATGATAGCCAATAAAGCACTGCAACTTCAGCCTGAAGAAATTCAGCAATTACGCAATGAAGTGCTATGGCCGCATAAGACTTTTGAGCAATGTGTTTTAGAAACCGATCATCTTCCTTCAACCTTTCATTTCGGTGTTCAGGTGGATGGAATTACAGTTGCTTGTGTCACTCTTCAACGAGAAAGTACGGATAAGCTGAAGCAAGATTCTTCGAAAGATGTTTCACAAGATGTGTTGCAAGAAAAACAGTATCGCCTTCGCGCAATGGCAGTTCGTGAAGGTTACAGAGGACAGGGGTTTGGAGATGCTATTGTTGATGCCGGGTTAAATCATTTGAGAGAATTAGGTGTTGAAGTGGTTTGGTGCGATGCTCGCGTTGCAGCGTTGAATTTTTATCGAAGACTTCAATTCGAAGAGTTGGAAGAAGAGTATGAAATTCCAATTATTGGCTTACATAGATTTATGTGGAAAGTATTAAGTTCGCAAGTATGAGCGCAATTTTGAATTCATTTCGTTCGCACAGTTCGGCGTGGTTAACAGCTCTGCTTGCTTTCACTTTGTTCGCAGTGGTGTCTTTCACTAATCATATTTTTTTCAGGACTTATGCCCTAGATCTTGGCTTGTACACAAACGCGCTTTACGACTACGCGCACTTGCGTTTTGCCGACACGTCTCTTTTCCTTCCGGAAAATAAAAATCTGCTAGCGGATCACTTCGACATGTATCTCATGTTGTTCTCTCCGCTTTCAT
>JBDLUS010000047.1:0-3243 GCA_039805165.1 Bacteroidota bacterium
AGTTTGTTCGAAACTCGTCTTTTACTTTTCGAACGAAAAAGTTAACTTTACCTAAACAATGAAGTAACTTAAATTAACTTCATTCGAACATGAAAAAACTGGTTCCGAAAGAGACATTGGCGAAAGTGGTTGGATTGAATAAGCGCAATCCCTTACTTGCATTGTTGAGCTCTGTTACCAAGCTCACTAAGTTGAACGATCTGTACGATCGAATTCGCGCGAATAAAGGCACTGCTTTTATTGAGGCGTTTTTCCAAGAGCTTCAAATTACCATTCATCTCAATGAAGAAGAGTTGCAGTTCATTCCAGAGACGGGTGGTTGTGTCATTGTTTGCAACCATCCATTTGGAGCCATAGACGGACTTGCACTGATTCAGCAAATAGAAAAACGTCGTCCAGACTTAAAAGTCATGGCGAATTTTCTATTGGAAGAAATTCCTGAAATTGCGCCTTATTTTTTCAGTGTAAATCCATTTGATAAGAACGTCGTTCAACTGAAAAGTGAACGCGGTTTGAAGCGCTGCGTAGAGCATATTGCTAACGGTGGATGCTTAGCTATTTTCCCCGCAGGCGAAGTAAGTACCTTCCAAAAGAAGTGGAGTAATGTATCTGACAAGAAATGGCAGCGTTCTGTAATGAAACTGATTCAACGGGCTGAATGTCCTGTTGTTCCTGTATTTTTCGATGGCAAGAATTCGCGCATGTTCCATCTCTTGGGAAAGGTGAATCCGCAGTTAAGAACCATGGCTTTGCCCTCTGAACTGTTCAAAAAGGAAGGAGATGAAATAAAGATGCGCATCGGGAAATCTATTTCTGCGAGTGACATCGCTGTAATTCAGGATGCTGAATTGCTTGGAAGATTTTTAAGAGCGAAAGTATATTCGCTAGGTTCAGCGCTGCATGTGAAGAAAAAGTTTTTCCAGAATTTCAGAAGGAAGATCAAAGAGCCGAGTGAGATAGCAGCACCACTTGACGCTAATTTGTTAATTCAGGAAATTGAAGCCAACGAAGATTCGAAATTGTTCGACAATTCCAATTTCTCTGTTTACGCTTTGAAAGCCTCATCGGCTCCGAATATCTTGTTGGAAATAGGACGTCAGCGCGAGATCGCTTTCCGCGCAGTGGGTGAGGGAAGCAATCATACAAGAGACATAGACGAATTCGATTACTACTACTATCATCTTGTGCTTTGGGATCGCGAGAAGAATGCGATTGCCGGCGCTTATCGCATTGGTCGAGGGGCAGAGATCATGGAGTTCTATGGCAAGCATGGTTTTTATACGCACACGCTATTCCGTTTTAAGAGAGAGTTTCATTCTTATCTTCAAGAGAGCGTAGAATTGGGTCGATCTTATGTAGCGGTTGATTATCAGCGTCAACGTTTACCCTTGTTCTTGCTGTGGGAAGGAATCATTCAGATGCTGAGCAATTTCAAAGAGGCTAAGTATATCATTGGCCCTGTTTCTATGAGTAACGATTATCAGGCACTGTCAAAAGAGTTGGTAATTGAATTCATTCAAAAGAATTTCGGTGACGAAGAGATGTCGAAATTGGTTAGGCCTCGAACCAAGATTCGAAATGCAGTAAAGAAAGTCGATAAAGAAGCACTCATTCTTGCTGCCGGTGGAGAAATTAAAAAGTTCGATCGACTGCTTGCAGCCATTGAACCCATGGGTAAAACAATGCCTGTCTTGTATAAGAAATACCTCGCTCAAAACGCAAAAATTCTAGCCTTCAATCGCGATCGGAAGTTCAATGACGCGATAGATGCGTTTATGATTTTGGATATACAAAATTTGCCAAGCGAGAAAGCGGATAAGCTGAATAGGTAGGAAAAGGCATGAATGTGCGAAGCTCGAATGCCTTTCAGGCGAATGTCTTCGACGAATGCTATCGCTAAGCGTCATCCTTCGAAGGAGGTTACTTCTTCTTCATCAAATTGTAACGATGACGAATCGCCAACACTGTGCCGGCTACCATAACAATACATCCTAGCCAAAGCAGGTTAATCATTGGAAAGACTTCTGCAGAAAGAATAAGCATTTCGCGTTTGTTACTGCCGCCTTCCTTCACAGATAGATCAACTCCTTCTTTTGTTTCTTGAATGGCGAAGCGCATATTGAACACAGTGCTTTCCACATCTGGGACAGGGAAAGCTAAACTGTCTTTCACCAAAACACTCATAACTTCGATTGAGTCACGCTTGCTTCCTTCAGACAAATACAACATTCCTTTTTTCGCTTTGGTGCCTGCTGGTAAACTAGCGGGTAAGTCTTTTACTTCAACAAGTGTATCTAGAATCAAAGAGATAGATTCTGTAAGAAGAACTTCTTCTCCTACTTGAATGGTTCCTGTTTTCGCTTCACCGAATTCGCCTTCACCTTGCTTCTCTTCCATGTCAATGTACTTGATATACGAATACAAATCTTGACCGATGCCATGACGAACATCTGGCTCACGACTGTTTCCTTTCGGACTCATTAACACACTTGGTTGTTGTGTGAAGATTAGCTTTCCTGCCTTACCTGAATTCCAATTGCTTGTCGCAAGTAATTCGTCTGGGGTAGGAGCGGGCACTAACGTCCACAAGGAATCTTCAGACCAGTCCTTTAAGAAATTATCGGTAGCAGTGTGTGATTTTTTACAACGGAAAATATCTCCGTTCATTTTCACTTTGGTGCCTTCGGTGTAGTTGGCCGGAGTGACTTCGAAATAATCTACGATTGCGTAAATGTGAGAACCTTCCTTGTATTTATTTCGAAATGAAACGAAATACTCACCCATGCGCAACGTGTCTCCTTGAAGAATCAAAAGGTCTTCGTTGTTCTTGAATTCCTTGTTCACTTGGGTAATGTCACCGTTCACATTTCGAGAAATGAAATAGCTGTTCCCTGTGCTAATTAACGCACCCAACAAGAGCATAGCGAATCCAATGTGTGCAACGCTTGCACCAATGTGGTTGAGTTTTCCTTTGATAATTCGAACAGCGTAATCTGCGTTGGCGAATAAGGCCCAAAGGGCAGAGAAGAAAAGAATGCCTAGTGGCAACGGATATTTTTCTTGGAAGATTACGAATGCAATGGTTAAGATTAAAGCAGCTGCGAACGAAAGAATCAATGAACGCATGAATTTCTTAGTCTCGGTATTCTTATACTTCAACCACTGTCCAATTGCAATAATTAAAAGCAATACAATGGTTAGTGGAATTTGAACTTGGTGAAATTGCGTGAAGCGATCATCACC
>JBDLUS010000048.1:0-11296 GCA_039805165.1 Bacteroidota bacterium
AAGAACATCTGCTTTCAGAGGAGTTGTGAAATATAATGTGTACGACCAAATTGACATGCTCTTTTCATGCGGTCCCAGTGGCTACAAAAACTACCTCGTAGCAAGACCAGGATCAAACCTCTCGAATTTTGGCTTTTCCTTTGAAGGCCAAAGTTCAATATCAATTGATAATTCAGGAAATCTTGTAATTGGAATGGGGGTAGAAAACCTAACTCAACTAGCACCATTGGCCTATTCACTCGATGAAACGTCTGGTGAGCTTACCTTATTGAGTTGGCAGCCGACGTATTCAATATCCGATAATATTGTTAAACTCGAATCACTACAAGCTTATAACGGAGTTTTGGTAATAACGTTTGAACAAGCTTCCTCGGAAATTCAAACCGTCGAGTCAGTAGGGAATTTAGATTGGAGCACGTTTATTGGTAATAATGGTGAAGACTATTCATTTGACGTGGTTGCAGATGCAAACGAGAATGTATGGGTGGTTGGTGAAGAGGATAGTTTTCCCTTCTCTGAAAGCAGCGGTTCAGTAACTATCAATATTGGCTTTCAGTTCATAGGTGATGCCTATGTTGCGAAATTTACTGATAATTGTCAATTTCAATACATGACAGTTTGGGGTGGTAATAACTATGATAGAGCCTACAGCGTTGATTTAGGAGAAAACAATGACCTATATGTTGTCGGATATACACAAAGCCAAAATATTTCTGGATGGAATTTATCAGGTGTTAATTACAATACTTTTCAAGGAGGGATTAGCGATGGGTTTTTTTTGAAGCTGAATTCAAATGGCATCGTTCAGGCAGATAGTTATATCGGTGGTTTGGGCAATGATGTGTGCACAGGTGTCTCCTATAGATTTAATTCAAATGGCATTAAAGAAGTTTGGATTGCGGGTTATGCAGATAATAATCAAAATTTCCCGATTAACTCAGATTCCAATTTATCCGGAGGTTATGCAGGAATGAATGATGGCTTTGTACTCAGGGTTAACGGCTTAACAGATCAACTCATGGTTGGAAGATGGATTGGTAGCGCGGAGAATGACTTCATTACGGATATAGATGACACTCCAAGTGGACCTATATTTATTGGAATTACAAAAGCCCAAGGATACTCAACAGTAACGAATGCGCCAGCAAATGACGGTAAGTTTCCCAATTATGCTCCAAATCAAGAGTTTCAGCACACTTGGTTTGATTATTCTTCAAATGATTACGGAAATCACTTCCTAGGCCGAATAGATAACGTCTCTAACATGCTCAATTGGACAACGTTTTTCGGCGCATCAAATCAAGGTTATAGTAATTTTCATAAGCCATGTATCGTGGCCCAAAATAACCAAACCTTCACCGGAGAGGTTTCAACAATATATATATGCGGTAATGTTCCTGCCGCAGGTTCTTCTGCTTTTCCTATCTATCAAAATTCGGGGAATTATAATCAATCAATTTTAGGCGGTCAAGACGATGCATTCATTGCATCTTTCAGGGCAAGTGGAGGGTCCTCGAATAACTCTACTATCCAACAATTATGGTGCAGCTTTTTTGGAGGCCATACCTACGAAAGTGCATTAGGTCTTGCTGTAGATAAAAACAGCAATGTTTTTATGACCGGGTGGTTTGCTGGGGCGAATCTTCAACTTTCAAACGACGTTTGCCAAGTTCCAAGTAATGGGGATTTTCCGATTTGTAATTCCAGCAGCGCGAACTACATGGAAACGGACAATTTGAATTCAGATGAAATGAGAACTTTTATTGCGGGTTTTGATAAAAATTCTAATCTTCTCTGGAGTACTGAATTTGGCGACGGAGGACAGAATACCGGAAGATCAATGGCCGTAGGTAGCGATAAGTTATTCGTAACTGGAACCTCAAATAAGGCATGGACTCGGTTAGACTTCGATTCTAGCAGTAGTTTAGATTATTTTCAAAATTCTGTTTCGGGAATACAAGATGGAACCATAGCTAGATTTGACATTCCAATAATTACCGGGGTGGAAGAACTGAATGCTGAATTAAATTCAAATTTTGCAATAACCCTATATCCAAATCCTGCAAACAATATTTTACACATAACTTCAGATGGTTTCGAATCCGATTTCAGCTTTAAAATTTTCAACTCCGTTGGACAAATTGTAGATAATAAAATTTTCAACACCGGTGTTAAGAATCTGAATGTGGATATCTCCAAATTAAATTCAGGGGTTTACAGAATTGTTTTCTCATTAAACAACAATAATACTGTCTCATGTGGATTTGTAAAAGAATAACTTTCATCTTCACTTTCTCTCTAATCTCAATTACCCACCACGGACAATTGTGGTTGGATCTGGATTCAGGATTTAGATGTGGCCCTCATTTTTCTTATGTATATCAACTACTCGTCGATGAAGATAATAAAACAATTACGGCAGCGGGGTGGTTGACTACACTCGATTGTGAAGAGCTTTATGTGCCAGCGATATGGGACGGAAGTGATTGGACTAAAATAGGCGAACAAGGAGGAGCCGGAATTTTTAACCCGATAGGTAAATACGGCAATAGCTTATATGCTGGAAGTAGATATTTTGGAAATGATAAGACCCCATTTCTTCAATTCACGAATCATGGTTGGGACTCGGTTGCCACGGACATGAAGCTGTTTGATTTTAGTAGTTTCACAGAACTGAATGGCGAATTGTATGGTACAGTCCTTAGCTATTTTACTATTGCCGGTGATTCTGCAAATCTAGCTTTTAAGTGGAATGGAAATCACGTGCAACCGTTGGTAGATTTCTTTGCTGAAAACGCAAGTGGTCATTGTTTGGCCTTGTATCACGACACGCTTTTCGTTGGAGGACGTTTTTGGGACGATCAAAGGAATATCAATAACTTCGCTTCAATCTATGACGGAGATATACACCAAGTGGGACAAGGTTTCGGGATTGATGCGAATGTTATGTCGATGATTGTATACGATGACAAACTATGGCTTGGCGGCAGTTTTCTCGGAGCATATTTCGGAAAACCAGGATATGTCAATTTGGTATGTTACGATGGCGATTCCCTTCATCTTGCACCCAATCAAACCAACGGGCGTGTCGTGTCCATGGAAGTATATGAAAATGAGTTGTACCTCGCAGGTTGGTTTTCGGAAATTGACGGCATGGAATCACACGGTGTGGCTAAATTGAATCAGTTTGGTAGCTTCGCTCTGAATCCAGACACAATCTACAATTCTTACGACACGCCAGCATCAACCTTCCCAAATGTTGTCAGAGATATTACAATTATGAACGACACCCTTTATATCGCAGGTGACTTTAAAAGAATCGGCTCATGCGATAATCTTAATTCTATAGCAAAATTGAACAAGTCGCTTACAGGTAAAAACATTCCCCTGCATTCAAATTTCATCATATACCCCAATCCAACACAAGGAGATTTTATTCTTGAAACCAATAACTATTTTAATCAATCTGTTCCTATTCGCATGTATGATTCTTCTGGCCGTTTGGTATTAGAAGACACTTGGTTACTCGGAGAACGGCAGAAAAGAATTTCATTGTCTTCATTCAGCAACGGTGCGTATATCTTGCAACTAGAAACAAACGGAGAAAAGTTGAGTAGGACAATTATTAAGGAATAGAGGAACTACGTAATTGGAACTGTTTAAGCCATTCACCTCCTTGCAAGATTTCTTCAAACGGAATGGCGCTGCCTAAGTATTTCTAAGCAAAGTATTGGAAGATCCTTTTAATTATCAACCCTTATAAAAATCATTTCATTACTACTAAACAAAAGTGATTATACAAAGCAACAAACTAGAGCTTCATTATTATCTTTCTGAGGATTCACATTCAATGAATGCATTCGTTAGAAATGCTTGCGAAAAAGAATTATTGAGCATTTTCAAAGAAGTTATTACTTCACTCGACTTAAAAATCAAAATAGAAAGTGAAGCGTTCAAAGAAGGGGGACTCAGAGAAACGTGGAACTTTCTTGGCGAGAACAGTGTTCAATTAATGTTCATCCTGACTATTGTTAGTACTCTTTTATCTAGAATCCCCATTGAAAATAAGGAACTCCTGGCCCTCCAAGTTAAAAATCTAAAACTCGACAACGAATTAAAAACATTTGAATTACAGAAAATAAAAAAGGAATTAAGTAGTAACGAAAAAATAACAGAAGAAGCAATTGATCGAACACTGGAAATTTTTGATAATGATTTCAAGATAACAAAGCACAAATCTAATTTCTATAAAAGATTAAATTCAGACTCCAAAATAACGAAGATCTCAACATCAAAATTTAACAATCAAAGCGAGCCTATTGATCAAGAAGCAACAGTTGAAAGAAGCCAATTCAAAAACTTTATATTGCATTCAAATGAGTTGCCACCAAACGTAGATAAAAATGCTTCAATAGATATTATTTCACCTGTATTGAAAAAGGGTACCTTTAAATGGAAGGGATTTTACAATGGAAAAATAATAAACTTTGAAATGAAGGATAAGATATTCAATGAATCAGTCCTCAGCAAAAATATTGAGTTCATCAATGGCACCTCAATAAAATGTGTACTTCAACAATACAGAAAATTAGAAGACACAGGTCAAGAAAAAATTCACAAAAACAAAGTAACCACTGTCTTTGAAATTATTTCCAGCGAACAAAATATACATACAGAACAAGGTAAAAAACACAAACGTCTAGAAGAACAAAAAAACAACCAACTGAAATTCGATTTGTAGCGAATTATCAATCGTTTCCATCTAATCCAAATGTCCTATAGTATTACCCCTTATTTGTTTGCAAAATCCAACTTCCGCCTAAAACAAACGTAACCAACTCTATTGCAACACCTTGTTTATTTCACTGGAAAATCCCTATTAGACAAATGAGCCCTTTAAATTAGATGGTGAACTACGTTGTTGGAACTACGTTGTCTGAACTACGTTGTTAGAACTGCGTTGTTGAAACTACGTTGTGAGAACTTCGTTGTTAAACCATCGTCGAAGACCCTCGCAACGTAGTTGCCCTCGTTTCAAAGAAACCCTCGCATAGCAATATGCCCTCGCAACGACAGTTGCCCTCGTCCTTCGGACTAATAGAGCAAAGTCTCCTCTCCCAAATTCCCGCGCTTCTGCAACTTCAGATCTTGCAACAACGGCGACTTAATGTTCAGCTGAATGTAATAACTCTGACGAAGTCCGAATGGAACCACGTTCGCACTTAACTCCCAGCAATGTAAATCGACGTGCAGTCCGATAGTTGTCGTGGTCATTTCCTTCGCATTGAAATCGTAACCGCCGTTGAAGCTCAACGCCAAGCGTTTCGCGAAGGCAACATCGCCCATGAATGTCACCGCTTGCGTATAGATCGTGCTGTCGCGCTGTTGATCAACCAACCACTTCTTGCTCATGCGCAAATTGTAATTCACACTCAAATTCCACGGAACATTAAAGTCAATAAGCGATGCTTGGTTGGTAGAAAGAATCTCTTGCTGCTGCGGTGTAACAGCCGGATTAGCCGACGTCTGATTAGAACTTGGCTTCGCCTGCTTGCTGCGCACAACAATTCCCATCGCCAAATTCGTTCCTTCCATGCGCGCAAAGCCTTTTCGCGATTCATTCAAAAACGTATCAATCTTCCTTCCCAGCGAATCGCGATCGTACATGCTGTATGAAGAGGAATAGTTCATGGTTAAGAATTTCCCTATTGAAGTAAACGCTGAGAAATTCACGTTACTCCACTGAATGGAATCGGCCATGAAATTGCGCGACGCACTAGTTCTAAAGCTATCAATAAGCTTCACCTTCTTATACGACACCTTCGCAGAAGACTCGTCGCGAACCTTCGCTTCAATATTCTGATTAACCGAAAAATTCATGTTCGCGGTCTGCGCAGAACTCGTGGGTGCAAACCGCGCCGCATCGAACACCGAATACCCCAAAAACTCGCCATTCACACCATAATAACCAAACTGCTGAAAGTTCTGATAAGGCGTATACGAGAACCCCACCCTTGGCTGAATCAAGTGTCGAACCGCTTTAATCTTCTTCGCTCCCTTGCGCACATACGTTCCGTAAATGCGAGTGTCCGCAGATATCTGCGTAGACCAATTGCCCGCTGCTTTAAATCCGGATACCGTATCCAACTGCGCATCATTAATCGGAGAAACAACTTTCCACGTTCCATACCCCGTGAAGGTGGCAGACGGATTTAACGTTAAAAACTGTCCCAACTTCCACGAGGTACTCGCGGTGGTATTCATACGAACTCCGCTGGTGGCCTTGTTCAACAATTCACTCATCGTCAACTGTCCGAACTGCTGCTCATACGCCGACAATTGTTGCTCAGTATTCAACGAAGCATTAATTCCAATGGGAGACTTTGGAAAGACCTTCTTCAACAAATTAATACGCGATACGTTGAAGGCCGCAGATGGCAAGGTTATCTGAACCAATCGCGATTGCGTGTTCTGCGTGTGATTTGCTGAAAGTGCCAACGAGAAAGGTTTTCCGGGAAACGACTTCGACCATTGCACCGCAGAGTTGAAGGTGCTTGTTAAGAAGTCTTGCTGCGTAGCATTCAAGTTATTTCTGAAATTCTGTGAGCTTCCTAAATTCACATTCGCGTTGAACGATTCATTCGGACGAGCCTTCGGATCTTGCGAGTGATTCCAACGAATGTTGAAGGTCGACTGCTGAATGTAATTCGGCAATTCACGGAAACCATTCTTATTTATTGTTCTCGAGATATTGAATGATCCTTGATACTTGTAGCGCTTTTTGTAATTCGTAATATTCTTAATGCTCCAAGACCCTCCGGTATAGACGTCGAACAACAACTTCGTATCCACGTGATCGTTAATGGGGAAGTAATATCCCAAATTCTGAACGAAGAATCCTTTCGCTCTTCCATTTCCATATCCAGGAATTAAAATTCCATACGTACTCTCTTTTTTATTCGGAAAGAATCCAAACGGTAATCCCAGCGGAACCGGCACTTTCCGGAATTGCAAATAGAGCGGTCCACTCACAATCTTTTCATTCGGAACAATAATGGCCTTCGACAATTGAAAATGGAAATGCGGATTCGGATTCGAACACGTAGTAAACTTTCCCTTCCGAATGTGAATGGTCTTGTCTACCTGCATCTTCGAAATGGCAGTATGCAAATACGCATCAGACTCTTCCGTGCGAACACCGTAACTGATTCCCCTTTTCGATTTAAAATTATATCCCAACGAATCTTCTTCGAACGATGTCTCTCCCTGCGTGAACACCGGTCTGCCCGTATACACGCCCACCGAGTCTTTAAATCCTTTCGCAAAGGCAATGTTATCGGTCATGGAAAACGCAATGTATCCCGCCTTCAACTCTAAATCTCCATATGTAACGTAGGAACCCAATCCGTATAAATACACGCGGTCGTTCACCAAATCCATAACGGTACTGTCTTTGCCATAGTAATGAACCTCCTCCATGGCTTGTTCTTCCGAAGAAAAATAAAGGGTATCAACAGGCAATGGCGACAAGGAATCTGACTGCGCAAACAGCGGGTTCAATAAGGAGCTTATCAACACCACACACGTGAAAATTAGAGCGCGTCGGAAGTTCATGCCTTCACAAAGAAAAATAGTTTTGTTTAAATTGCGTTTACGTGTCAAATCTATGCTAAACATTCGAGAAAATAAACCATTCAAGCAGATGCCTAAGAAAATACTGTACATTTTTTTAGTGGCATTGGTTTTCACTTTGGGTTCGGCTTATCGTATTTCGAAGAAAGTAGAGACAACGGATAAAAAGTTTATTGTTGTGTTAGATGCCGGACACGGCGGAACAGATCCTGGAACACTTGGAACAGGACGCTACAAGACTTCCGAAAAAGACATTGCCCTCGACGTCACACTGAAAGTGGGAAAACTCATTGAACAAAACTACCCGAACGTTAAAGTGGTTTATACAAGAACGGGCGACACCTTCCCTACCCTGAAACGTCGTGTTGAAATTGCAAACACCAACAACGCCGACCTCTTCATAAGCATTCACTGCAACGCCAATCCAAATACCGAAGCTTCCGGCTCCGAGTCTTTCGTGATGGGATTGCACAAGTCTGAAGAAAGTTTGCGTAACGCCATGCGAGAAAACGCTTCCATCTATCTGGAAAGCAACGGAGGGAAAGACTACGACGGTTTCGACCCGAACAATCCAGACACCTACATTGCCATGAGTCTTCGCGAAAACATTTATCAAGACAAGAGTATCCTCTTAGCGAAGAACGTTCAAGACGAATTCGTGAAATTGGGACGAAAAGACCGCGGCGTGAAGCAAGCGCCTTATTACGTGATCACCTTCACCAACATGCCAAGTATCCTCATTGAATTGGGATTCCTTTCCAACAACAAAGAAGAAGATTACTTGCAGAGCAAGGCGGCGAAGGAAGAATTGAGCTCTGCGGTGTATCGCGCCTTTGTCGATTACCAAAGCAAACTTTTCAACATTCAGCCAACGAATGCGCCATCTCCGGCTGTGGTTGTAGAGCAACCTGTCAAGCAAAATACGTTTGAAGGACTTATTTGGGAAGAGATTCCTTCCAACGAAGTCGCATTCAAGATTCAGATACTCAGTTCCGCCACCCCTATTCAAAAAAAATCAAATCAATTTAAAGGTTTAGACAGAATTGAGGAATACCTTAGCAACGGCGCACACAAGTACCTAGTTGGAAGCACTCGAAGTTTAGACGACGCCAAGAAGAATCAAAAGATTCTTCGCGACGCTGGATTCAGCGGAGCATTCGTTGTCGCCTTCGAAAACGGCATTCGAATTAGCAACGAAGAAGCCCTTAAAAAAATTCAGAAATGAGCGGTAAAAAAGCACGCAACGAAGTAGTCATTGGAGCAGTAGTCATTGTGATTCTAGCGCTGGTGTATTTCGGAGTAAGTTTTTTAAAAGGCGTAAATATCTTTTCAACCCAAACGAGATACTACGCCATCTACGATGAAATCGGCGGTTTGGAAGTATCCAGCCCGGTAATCATCAACGGTTTCAAAATTGGTATTGTAAAAAGCATCGAGCTTGAATCGAACGGTTCAGGAAGATTGGTGGTTGAAGTCGTGTTGAATAACGCTGATGTTGCCGTTCCGAAAGATTCGCAACTCAAAATTTACGACTCCGATTTCTTTGGTGGGAAAGCTATTCAAATTGTTTTGGGTGACAGTTCGGTCATGGCCAACACAAAAGACACCTTAGTCGCTGTGCTTGAAAAAGGACTAGCTGAAACATTGAAAAATGAAATCGACCCAATCAAGCAAAAGTCTACCGAAATATTTCAACACGTAGACAGTGTGTTGGCAAGCCTTCAACGTACACTCAGTAATTCTGGTGCTGAAGGACTTCCTTCTCTATTCAGTTCATTGCAACGCACCATGAACAATCTTGAGTCTACCTCTGCGAATTTGAACGTACTTATTGCCAACAATGGCGGAAGAGTAGCTGAAATCATTGGAAACGCACAATCGCTAACCAATACGCTCAAAGCAAACAACGAACGCATTGACCAAGCCATTAAAAACATCACGCAATTCACCGACACCCTTTCGCGCATTCGCTTAACTACCACTCTCTACAAAGTAGATCAAGCTATGGGACATTTTGAAGAGGTTATGACTAAAGTGAATAGCGGACAAGGAACATTAGGTAAACTCGTGAACAACGACAGCCTTCATCATGAATTGGTGAATGCCACACACAGCCTAGACTTGTTGCTCGACGATATGCGCAACCATCCGAAGAGTTACGTTGGTTTCTCGCTATTCGGAAGACGGGACGCAGATAAGTTTTCTAAATCAGAATTGGAAGACATGAAAAAAATCATTGACCAAATGATTCAAGAAAAAAGTGGCAAGTAATTTTTCAATTTAAAAATCGAAATCATTTATGATCTCTCAAATCATATTCGCATTATTACTGGCCGTTGCCGGATTCTTTATCTTCAAAAGATATCAGTTTGTAAAGGGAAACATTCTCCTCGGACAAAAAGGTCCTGAAACCGATCGCAAAGGCGAACGTCTCAAAACCATGATACTCTTGGCTTTCGGACAAGGCAAGATGTTCTCCCGTCCGTTCGTGGCACTCATGCACCTCATTCTGTACGTTGGCTTCGTGGTTATCAATATTGAATTAATAGAAATTATTGTAGACGGACTTACAGGTGAGCATCGTTCATTCGTTGGATTCAGAGGTTACTACAGACTTTTAATTAATCTGTTTGAAGTCCTTGCTGGATTGGTAATTATTGCTTGTGTTATTTTCCTGGTTCGCAGAAACTTTGGAAAAATCAAGCGCTTCCAATCTCCTGAAATAAAGCAATGGCCGAAGCGCGATGCAAATATTATTCTCATCACTGAAATACTTTTAATGAAGGCGTTCTTAATCATGAACGCTGCCGATAGCATTCTAACCGTTCGCAGTGCAACACCTGCGCGTGTGCCTTCATTCTGGGTAAGTCAAATTTCACAACCGTTCTTAAAACCTTTGTCAACCGGAGCACTGGAAGGCCTTAGTCATTTCTGCTGGTGGTT
This sequence comes from Bacteroidota bacterium, assembly GCA_039805165.1. GTDB lineage: Bacteria > Bacteroidota > Bacteroidia > Flavobacteriales_D > Sanyastnellaceae > CAIZGX01. Next base: position 10,576 of record JBDLUS010000048.1, read on the forward strand.
TCACATTGTGGGAATTCTAGGATTCATTGTGTACTTGTCTTATTCGAAACACTTACACATCTTACTTGCTTTCCCTACAACCTATTTCAGCAAGTTGCAATCGCCTGGAAATTTATCGAACGATAAAGCGGTTACCAACGAGGTGAAGCTTATGCTAGATCCAAACGCTGTTGTTGAACCGGTTGAATTCACGCGCTTTGGGGTGAAAGATGTTGCAGACTTGCAGCGAACACAACTGCTAAGCGCATACTCTTGCACCGAATGTGGAAGATGTACTTCTGTATGCCCTGCGAACCAAACAGGTAAACTTCTTTCTCCACGAAAAGTGATGATGGATGTTCGCGATCGCATGGAAGAAATTGGAAATGCGAAAGCAGCCAACAAAGGCGTTTGGGTAGATGACGGAAAGAGTTTGATTCGCGATTACATTTCGGAAGAAGAAGTATGGGCATGCACTACGTGCAACGCCTGCACAGATGCTTGCCCAATTAACATTAACCCCATGGAAGTGCTAGTAGATCTTCGTAGATACTTAATCATGGAAGAATCTAAATCGCCCGACAGCATCACCTCTATGTTTAACAACGTAGAAAACAACGGAGCGCCTTGGGCTATGAGTGCTATGAACCGTGCAGACTGGACCAACGAATAATTCGAACAACATGGATTTCAAGATACGTACAATGGCCGATTGCATGGCCGAAGGAACAACACCCGAAGT
>JBDLUS010000049.1:0-3216 GCA_039805165.1 Bacteroidota bacterium
ATAGAAAGAAAAAACGCCCTCTTCGGAGGGCGTTTTCACTTCAACATAAATTGAAATTATTTCTTGAAGAAGGGAAGAGAAACAACCACAGCCTTCAACGCTTTTCCACGAATTAAAATGAAAATCTCGGTTCCGAGCGCAGTCATAGATGCTGGCACGTAACCCAATCCGATTGCTTTTTCCAAACTCGGGCTCTGAGTTCCGCTTGTTACAACACCCACAACATTTCCATTGGCATATCCAATTTCATAATCGTGACGTGGAATACCTCTATCTATCATTTCGAAAGCAACAAGCTTGCGCGTTACACCAGCTTCTTTTTGAGCCTTTAAATTTTCAGAGTTTAAAAATGGAGCGCTGAACTTCGTGATCCAACCAAGACCTGCCTCCAAAGGAGATGTAGTGTCGTTGATGTCGTTTCCGTACAGGCAGAATCCCATTTCTAAACGAAGGGTATCTCTTGCACCCAGACCAATAGGCTCAATGCCTTGTGGCGCGCCTGCAGCGAAAATCTTGTCCCACATTTCGTTTGCGTTTTCATTCGGGAAATAAATCTCGAATCCACCCGCACCGGTATATCCGGTTGTTGAAACAACGACATTTTCAACACCAGCGAAAGTGCCGATTTTGAAAGTGTAATATTCCATGTCGCTCAAAGTCATATCTGTCAATGACTGAAGCGCTTCAGCAGCCTTCGGTCCTTGAACAGCAAGCAATGAAGTTTCTTCAGACTTGTTTACCATGGTTGCACCGAATTCTTTGTTCAATTTAGAAAGGTGATTCCAATCCTTGTCAATGTTCGAGGCATTTACCACCAACAAATACATTTCTTCGTTCACGCGGTAAACCAAAAGATCGTCTACAATTCCGCCCGTTGCATTTGGCATGCAGCTGTACTGAACTTTTCCGTCGAACAATTTTGAAACGTCGTTTGAAGTTGCGTATTGAATAAGGTCGAATGCTTTTGGACCGCTGATCCAAAATTCACCCATGTGGCTGACGTCGAATACACCTACTGCATTTCTAACGCAATGATGCTCTTGAATTAATCCCGCGTATTGAACGGGCATATTGTAACCTGCGAATGGAACCATTTTCGCTCCAAGCGCAATGTGCTTTTCAGTAAGTGATGTGTTTTTCATAAGTGGGCCGAAATTATAAATTATCGGTGATGTAAGTGATGATTTTATTCATGAGATGTACACGGTCTTTTCCACGAACGTTGTGCTCGTGTCCAGGGTATACGAAAAAGTCTACTGGAACTTTCTTGTCAACACAGGCCTTCAAGAAGCGCATGTTGTGTTGAAGAACCACAACATTGTCGTCTGCTCCGTGAATCATCAACAACTTTCCTTGAAGTTTATCGACGTGTTTTATGCAGTTGTTCGCATCGAATCCTTCAGCATTTTCTTGCGGAGTGTCCATGTAACGCTCGGTGTACATTACCTCATACAAACGCCAATCGATAACGGGTCCACCAGCAACACCCACTTTGAACATACCCGGAGCACGAAGCATAAGAGAAGTTGTCATGAATCCGCCAAAGCTCCATCCGTGAACCGCCATGCGCGCTGGATCTACGTAAGATTGTTTCTTCAACCATTCAACACCTGCGAGTTGGTCGGCCATTTCTTGTGTTCCCAATTGACGGTGAATCACTTGTTCGAATTCTTTACCGCGATGTGCTGATCCTTGTCCGTCTACCGTGAATACCAAATACCCTTGCTCGGCCAAATAGTTCATCCACAAAGAGCTTCCGCCCAAATACGAATTTGTAATCAACTGAACATGCGGACCGTTGTATACATAAACGACAACTGGATATTTTTTTTCCGGATCAAAGTTCGAAGGCTTAATCAATCGGCAGTACAAAGGAGTGCCGTTGTTTGCGTTGATGGTGAAGATTTCAGTGGTTCCAACTTTGTAGTTTTTCAACTTATCTTCAGACTTCAAAAGAAGATTTGATGGACCTTTTGCACATGAAGAAATTGATACGCGATTTGCAACCGTAAGACAACTGAATTGATCAATGAAGAATTTACCTGTTGAAGAAACCTTGCAGGCGTGCGTTCCCGCTTCGTTTGTTAATGTCGTTAATTTCAATGTTGAAGTTGGGGCAGAATAGAGGTGACGCTCTGTTGCGTTTGTCCCTGTCCCTTCGAAGAAGATCATTTTCTTATCATCACTTACACCAAGTATTGAAAGCAATTCGAAATTCGCATTGGTTTGCGCAGTCAAATTTCCAGTTAAATCATACAAATAGTAATTGTGGAATCCGTTCTTCCAAGTGTACCACAAAAATGTTGTGCTAGACAAAAAGTAAGGCGCTTGATCAGGTTCAACCCAACGTGTATCTGTTTCAGTAAATAAGGTGCGAACGAATTCTCCGGTTAAGGCATTGTATACATTCAAGTTGCAAGTGGTGGTACCGCGATTCATTTCAGCAATTAAAATGAAATTTTCATCGGGACTCCATGAAAGGTTAGTGGCGTAGTAGGTGTCGTTTTGAATGCCGTTGTTCAATTGAAGGAAAACGGTTTTTCCAGATTTCACATCATAAACTCCCACACTGATTTTTTCACTTGGGTCACCTGCCATTGGATAGCGAATGTTTTTTACGCTTGCTGGTGTTGTGTTGTAGTTAATCAATGGGTATTGAGTCACATTGGTTTCATCTTTTTGATAAAAAGCCAAACGATTTCCTTCCTTCGACCAAAAAGTTCCTTTTGCAATGCCATATTCGTTGCGAGAAATGCTTTGTCCGCTTACAATTCCTTCCACATTGAATGTCACTTGTTTTTCTTCGGTACCGATCTTCACGAAAAGGTTGTTTGCTTTGGTGAAGGCTACATTTCCTTTATTGTGAAAGTCTACGTTCTCTGAATCAGAGTCATAGGCATTCGCCGGAGTGGCCATTTTGTTGCTTAGGTTGAAGATTACTTCAACCGTTTTGTTTTTTACAGAAGAAGCATTAGCATTAGCGTGCAGCTCGTTCGATGAAATCCATTCCCAGCGAGGCATGGTTGTAGCCTTTTCAACGCCAATTTCGAGAAAAGCTTTGTTGACCTGATCCAAGGTAAGTTCAACAGTTGGCTTAGATTTGCCCATAGCTGCTTGGCTGAAGAGCGTATCGTTTTTCACTTGTGAATAGCGGTCGGTCCCAGGAATCCATTGCAATTGCAATTGATCAGGATAAAATTGTCTGAATTGACCAAG
>JBDLUS010000050.1:0-6956 GCA_039805165.1 Bacteroidota bacterium
TAGCAATTTCTTCTTTCGATTTTCCAGCGTCTTCCGCCAAGTGTTGCAAATAAGCAACAGTTAATTCTTTGAAATACGCTTCGCCTTTTACGAAAGTTTTCTTTCCTTCACACTTCTCCAATGGAACAGCAAAAGCGTGGTCTTTCATGAAAACAGTCATTCCATCGCCAACAGGCATCGCCACTTCCATCCAACATCCAGCCTTTTGACAAGTCTGAACAATACTTCCTTCGAAGACACACGCAAAACGTGTTTCCGTTTTCATTTTTTCTTGAAGCTCTGAAAGCGATATGACATTTTCAGCAACGAACGCTTCGCCGTATGAATTGATTCTTCCGTTTGTAGATTTTTGAGCATCAGCGGTGAATGTGAATAAGCTGATGGCTATGAATAAGAACGCTAATTTTTTCATGGTGAATATTTAATGCAAAAGTAAGTGAGTTTATTGAAGTTCGAGCGTTAATCCGTCAAAGGCTAAATGCACATTGGCGGGCAATTCACGCGTAACTTCTTCATGAGTTCCTAACTGATGGCTAATGTGCGTTAAATAGGCCGCTTTCGGGTTTATGCGAGCAATGAGTGCCAATGCCTGATCGAAAGTAAAGTGCGAAGGATGTGGCTCTTTTCGAAGCCCATTCAACACAAGAATTTCACTTCCGACAATCTTATCAATTTCTTCTTCCGAAATGAAATTGGCGTCGGTGATGTACGTGAAATTTCCAATGCGATATCCGAACACCTTCATTTTGAAATGAAGAACTTCAATAGGATTGAAGTTGATTCCGTTTATGTTGAAGGGTAAATTTTCAATTCGATTTAAAATGATTTCTGGAACTCCGGGATATTTATTTTCAGAAAACGCATAATGAAATTCTCTTCGCAAAGCTTCTTCTACTTTTTCAGTGCAATAAACATGAACAGGTTTTCCTGAGGTGAAATTGAAGGCGCGAACATCATCGAGTCCTGCAATGTGATCCTTGTGTTCGTGCGTGAAGACAATCGCATCGAGGTGTGTAGCTTCATCGCGAAGCATCTGTTGACGAAAATCGGGACCCGAATCAATAACAATATATTGCTCGCCAATTCGCAGGGAAATAGCGCTACGCAAGCGTTTGTCGCGCTCGTCGGTAGATCTGCAGACATGGCATTTGCATGAGATCAGGGGCACTCCCTGACTGGTTCCAGTTCCTAAAAATGTTATGCGCATATTTCACGAAGATAGAATGTACTTTTGCAACATGAAAAAATCAATTCATCCGAAGGAAGTTCCGTTCATGGTTTATGCCGATGCAGAAGGAAACATTTTTGAAGACACGAATTATGAAGTGGTAGGAAGATCGGGATACAACGTGTACCCGCTTACCCCAGAGGATTTTATTGAACTTCCTTTCGGAAGTGATTTGTTCACATTGCCAGGCCGTCGTCCATATGGACTAAGCATAGAAACTGGCGAAATGGAATGTCATGAAGACATTCAGGCGGTTGCTAGTTTGAACGCGCCTGCTTATACGCAGTTGTATTCTGCTGCCTTTGGAACAGACGAACAAAACGCGCCAACACTTCCATTGTACGCCTACACAGCAGTGGGTTGGTATGATGGGAAATTTTATACGACAGCAGTTCGCATAGATGCAGATGAGCGTCAAGATTTAGAAAATTTCGATCGCGAGCATATTTGGGAAGTAACCCGTAAGCGTTTGGAAGACCATCCGAACAACAGACTAGTTCAGCATTTAGGGAACAATTGTAGTTTGAAATATTGTTGCCCTGCTGCACGAAACTTTTTCATGGGACGTTGGGAAGCACCTATTCCTGTGAGCCCCGCGTGCAACAGCAATTGCTTGGGTTGTATCTCTTTTCAACCCGAAGAGCACGAATTAACTTCTCCGCAAGATCGCTTGGATTTCATTCCAACCGTTGCAGAAATTGTTGAATATACGCTTCCACATTTGATGAATGCCGAGCGCCCAATCGTAAGTTTCGGTCAAGGTTGTGAAGGCGAACCGTTGTTGGTTTGGCAAACCATTCGCGATGTTATTATTGAATTGCGAAAGCACACTTCGCGCGGTATCATTAACCTGAACACCAACGGCAGCAAGCCGAAGGCTGTAGAGGAATTAATGAAGGTAGGATTAGATAGCATTCGTGTCAGCACGAATTCGCTTCGTAAAAACATTTACGAAGCCTATTATTTGCCGAACAATTATAAGTTTGAAGACATTGTAGAATCAGCGCGTATTGTTCGTCAATACGGCGGATGGGCTAGCATCAACTATTTCACATTCCCCGGAATGACAGACCATCCGGAAGAGTTTGAAGCGTTGAGAAATTTCATTAATCATACTGACATAAGTATGATTCAATGGCGCAATTTCAACATTGATCCCGATTGGTATTTAGGAAAAATAGGTGTTACCGAATTGCCAGAGGGCATGGGTATTCGAAATGTCTTAGATCAAATCAGAGAGGAGTTCCCGCATTTGGCTTATGGGTATTTCAATCCACCACAAGAGATTCAGGTAGAGTATAACAAACTTAGAAAAGTTTAAAGGGTCTAGTGAGCGGCAACACCACACATGTGGTAAAGCAAACGCGCACCTACGTTGCCGTTCCAGTCGTCTTCGCCTGGAGCAACTTCTACTAAGTCGAAGCCAATAATGTTCTTCTTGGCTTTTAGTTGACTCAATAAATACAACGCTTGTTGGAAGGATAATCCTCCCGGAACCGGAGTGCCCGTATTTGGACATAAGGTTGGGTCTAATCCGTCAATATCGAAGCTGATGTACACATCTTTCGGAAGTGCATCGATAATCTTGTTAACGCGTTCTTTCCACAACTCTCCTTCAAATGCTGCTCGTTGAATCTCAGCATCGGTATGAACGATAATTCTTCCGTTTGAATTCACAACACGGTCGTTCTCTTCCTTACAGAAGTCGCGAATTCCAACTTGTACCAATTTGGTTATTTGTGGAATTTGAAGCGCATTGTACATGATAGAAGCGTGCGAATACGTGAACCCTTCGTAAGCTTCACGCAAGTCCATGTGCGCATCTACGTGAAGTATTCCGAAGTTATCGTAACGCTCAGATAAAGTCTGAAGATATCCGAGAGGAGTGCTGTGATCACCACCAATAAGCCCAACTTTTTTACCAGCATCGAGCCATTTCTTGGTTTGGTCAGCCACGTACTGAACCATGTCGGCGCAGCCTTCATTTATTTCTTGAAGAATGTCTTGGAGCTCGTCGTTGTCCTCTAGTTTTTCACCTTCTTCCCAAGCAGAAATAATTTCTTCTGCTTTTTCTTTCAACGAATTACTTCTCGAATGAAGGGCACCGTTTTGCTCAAGCATTGCAATGCCTTTCTTCCACAATTCAGGAAATTCAGGATGATGAAGATCGACTTGAAGACTCGATTCAAAAATATGTTCAGGTCCTTCAGAAGCACCGCCGCCGTAGCTCACAGTTACTTCCCACGGAACAGGAAGAAGAACAATATCGCTTTCGTCAATGGTGAAAGGTAAACCAAACATCTGACTATCTGCAACTCCAGCACTGTTTGGGTTGAAGGAGTTTATTTTTTCTTCTTTGCTCGACATGTTGAATTATACTGCCAATACAGCTTTCACTTGGTCTGCAGCTTCTTGAAGCGTAATAGCAGAGTGAACAGCTAAACCTGATTCATCAATTAATTGTTTCGCTTCTACAGCGTTGGTTCCTTGAAGACGCACAATGATTGGAACTTGAATGTCACCAATGTTTTTGTAAGCATCTACAACACCTTGAGCAACGCGGTCGCAACGAACAATTCCACCAAAGATGTTTACGAGAATTGCTTTCACAGTTGTGTCACGAAGAATCATGCGGAATGCAGTCTCAACGCGTTTTGCATCAGCAGTACCTCCAACATCAAGGAAGTTAGCAGGCTCACCGCCGCTTAACTTAATGATGTCCATAGTTGCCATTGCCAATCCAGCGCCGTTAACCATACAACCAACGTTTCCGTCCAAGTTTACATAGTTCAAACCTGCTTCGCCAGCTTCAACTTCAATTGGATCTTCTTCAGTGGTGTCACGCATAGCAGCGTAATCTGGATGACGGAACAATCCGTTTCCGTCTAAAGTAACTTTCGCATCAACAGCAAGAATGCGGTCGTCAGAGGTTTTTAGAACAGGATTAATTTCAAACATAGATGCATCGCAACCTACGTAAGCGTTATATAATTTTTTTGTGAAGGCAATCATTTCCTTGAAAGCACCACCTGAAAGACCTAAGTTGAAAGCAATGTTTCTTCCTTGGAAATCGGTAACGCCAGTCATTGGATCAACCACTTCTTTGAAAATACGCTCAGGCGTCTTTTCAGCAACTTCTTCAATATTCATTCCGCCATCTGGAGAGTAAACGATTACGTTTCTGCCAGCAGCGCGGTCTAATAAGATACTCATGTAAAACTCGCGAGGTTCAGACGCACCTGGAGCGTATACGTCTTCAGCAACGTAAACTTTTTGAACCAATTTTCCTTCTGCTTTGGTTTGAAGGGTAACAAGGTGTCCACCCAAAATACCTTTCGCTTTTTCAGCTACTTCACCAAGGCCTTTCGCTAAAACAACCCCGCGAGACCCCGTCTCAATTACTTCTCCTTTTCCACGTCCACCAGCATGAATTTGCGCTTTCACAACGAACCAACCGGTTCCTGTTTCTGCTTGCAATTTTTCTGCAACGGTAGTTGCTTCTTCAGGTGTTGAGGCTACGTAACCGCGTTGTACAGTTACACCAAATTGTTGAAGGATACTTTTTCCTTGGTATTCGTGAATGTTCATAGTTCAATATTTGCGACGCGAATGTACTAAATAATGACGAAGTTTTTGTTCATCTTTGTACTATGATTCATGCATCGGGAATTTATAAGGGGTACGGAAAGGTTCAAGTGTTGAATAACGTTTCGTTAGACATTCAAAAAAGCGAAATTGTTTCTATAGTAGGAGCGAGCGGAGCAGGTAAAACAACGCTGTTGCAAATCCTAGGAACATTAGACAGCCCAGATAAAGGTGCGGTGACAATCAATGGCGTGAATCCCTTCCAACTGAAACAAAGAGAGCTTGCACGTTTTCGTAATTTGCATTTGGGCTTCGTTTTCCAGTTTCACAATTTACTTGCAGAATTTAATGCGACTGAAAACGTCTGTATTCCTGCGCTAATTGCCGGAGTTGAAAAGAAAGAAGCGGAAAAGAAAGCTGCTTTTTGGTTGGAAAGATTAGGGCTAGCTCACCGAGCAGAGCACAAGCCTTCAGAAATGTCGGGAGGAGAGCAGCAACGTGTTGCAGTGGCCAGAGCACTAATGAACAATCCGAAAGTGGTTTTTGCCGATGAGCCTTCAGGAAATCTAGACAAAGCTAACGCTGTCGCCTTGCACAATTTATTCTTCGAATTAAGAAATGAATTCCATCATAGTTTCGTTATCGTAACTCACAATGAAGAACTTGCTTCGCAGGCCGATCGCAAGATAGTGATGAGCGATGGTCAGATTATTTAATAAAAGAAGTCGCCCAAATCGAACGTGAAAGTTTGAATAGCACAGGGAATAGCACAATTGTAAAACCAATTCCGGTGAGCAAAAATGTTTTTGGGTGAGTCAAAAATCCAAATTCAATAAGACCAATGGCATTGAAGACTTTCAATGCGACAAGAATTGCAACCCACATAGCTACAGTTAACGCCCAGCTGACATAGGCGGCTCCAAAATAAAAACCTGGCTCCGGATTGAAATTGGTTCCGCATTCAGAACATTCTGATTTCACCTGTCCCAATTTACTGAAGGAAAGTGCAGATTCATTCACGAACAAATGACCTTTGCCACAATGCGGGCATTTCATTTTAACGATTTTGCCTAATGTAGTTTTTGCTTCTGTTGCCATGGCGCGAAGATAGCGTTGGTTCTCCCAAATGAAATGTGACGGCAATCACTTTATTGGCAAACGAGTGTGTCGTAATAGGCGCCGTAACCTGCCCAAACACCAAGTCCACCTTCAACATTGGACTTAACGTTGCTCGGAGATGCGAATGGAGAACCTTGATTCGCAAGTTGATCCTCGTATGATTTGTAAAATTTGTAAACGTTCATGTCGATGCTGCATCCACGAACAACAACAGTGTCTCCTCTTTTGAAATATCCACGCTCTTCTCTGCGGTCATCAAATTTGTCGCTAAATGGAATCGCTCCTCTGTAGTATGCAAATTCAAATGTTAACCCGTTGAAAAATTCATCGTCATAAACACTTGGAAGTGGACTAATAAAGATCAGGTCCTTCTGCTGACCGCGCAGATAAGTGTCTCTTGTTATCCATTGGGGATAATGGCTAATGCGCTTCGCTGACCAACGATAAGCATTGCCTAGCGAGTCAGGGTCGGTCATGTTGCCGTAGATAAAGCCCAAAGAATCAATAGGGTTCCCGGAGGGTGGTGCAAACCAAAGACTATCTAAAGGAATTGGGAAATTCACTTTAGTCACAGCATGCAAATGATGTTCGTCTTTGTCAACAATGAGGGTATATGTTTCTCCTGGCATACCCATCGCCTGCGGAGATAGAGAGGTGTAAACACAAATTCCCAATCCAAGCACGGCTTCAGGCGGAAGACCTACGGCTTGAGAAGTGAGAAGCAGTTGATCAAGCGTCATGTCTGCAGTGCAATACATGTCCAACGGAATAGTATCTGTACCATGAACCATTTTAACTTGAGCGTTCTGGATGTATGAATTGATAAGCGCATTCGCATCCGCAGAGTCGAAATACCCCGAAGAATAACTTAGAATTACAATAGGAGGTTGGCCTGGTTCAATACTTCCTTGAACTACAATTTTCGTTTCGGCTTGAGGAAGATCTACGGTTATGTCTTTTTCGCATCCCACAAAAAGTAGAACGCTCGCTACAACAACACCAATAATACCTACCTGTTTTTTCA
>JBDLUS010000051.1:0-13506 GCA_039805165.1 Bacteroidota bacterium
ACGCTAAGTGTGAGTGGAGAATTCAAAGACATTGAAGAAATTAAAAACTCGATTGTATCTGGACAGACCGGTGCGCACATGTACTTGAAAGACATTGCGGAAGTGGTAGACGGACACAAAGAGCAAGAGTCTTACGGGAGATTGGACAAGAAGAACGTTATAACGTTGAACGTTATTAAGCGCGGAGGAGAAAACTTGATTAATGCGTCTGACGGAATTCAGGCCATTATTGAGGAAATGAAGAAAGATAAATTTCCACAAGATTTAAGTGTTGTTGTAACGGGAGATCAGAGTAGAACAACCCGTATTACGCTGCACGATTTGATTAACACCATCATCATTGGTTTCGTTTTAGTAACCTTGATTTTGATGTTCTTCATGGGAGCGACGAATGCGATTTTCGTTGGACTTTCTGTGCCGCTTTCGATGTTCATTGCCTTCTTGTTGTTGCCCGGTTTGGACTTCACCATGAACATGATTGTCTTGTTCGCCTTCCTTCTCGGATTGGGAATTGTGGTAGATGATGCGATTGTTGTTGTTGAAAATACTCACCGTATTTACGATAACGGAAAAGTTCCAATTAAGATCGCAGCGAAGAAAGCAGCAGGAGAAATTTTCCTTCCTGTACTATCTGGAACAGCAACTACGCTTGCACCGTTCGTACCGCTTGCGTTTTGGGATGGTGTGATTGGAAAGTTCATGGGATACCTTCCCATTACGTTAATCATTACGCTGAGCGCATCGTTAATTGTTGCGTACATCATTAGCCCGGTTTTCGCAGTAGACTTCATGAAACCGCACAAAGAAGACAAGGGAGTGAACGTAAAGAAATTGGGAATTACTTCGGTTATTTTTATTGTAGTTGGAATTCTCTTTTACATCAGTGGAAATGTCGGAATGGGCAACTTCACGATGTTCATGTTAATCATTTACATCTTCTATCGTTTCATTTTGAAACGCATGATCGAACGTTTCCAAAACAAGACTTGGCCTGGTGTTCAGGCGGTGTACGCTCGATTCTTAGCATGGGCATTAACACGTCCGAAGACGATTTTGTTTAGCACCTTAGCGTTGTTACTGTTATCGTTCTTTGTTACCGGTTTGCGCAAACCTGAAGTGGTATTCTTCCCGAAGGCCGATCCGAATTTCGTGTATGTGTATGCAAGTCTTCCAGTAGGAACGAAGCCAGAAGCAACCGACAGTGTGGCTCGAATTATTGAAGAGCGCGTGTACAGCGTGATTGGTGAAAACAATCCGTTGGTTGAGTCTGTCATTACCAACGTTGCAGTGGGTGCGAACGAATCGCGCGATGACCGTGCACCGTATTCGCACAAAGCAAAAGTAGGTGTTGGGTTCGTTGAATTTTCGAAGCGTAACGGACAAAGTACGTTGGAGTATTTGGAAAAAATTCGCGTTGCTGTTCAAGGAATTCCTGGGGTTGAAATCTCCGTAGATCAAGAGCAAAACGGTCCGCCTACGGCGAAGCCAATTAGCGTTGAAATCACTGGAGAGAATTTCGAAGACTTGATTGCAGCGAGTGTGAATCTGAAGAACTATTTAGATGCGCAGCAGATTCCTGGAGTAGAAGAATTGAAGAGCGATTTGCAACGCAACAAGCCAGAGATTGTGATTGACATTGACCGAGAGCGTTTGAATCGCGAAGGGTTGTCGTTGGCGCAAGTAGGTATGGAATTACGTAAGTCTATTTTCGGAATCGACAATCCGTCGAACTTCCGCGATGAAGAAGACGAGTATCCGATTCAGATTCGTTTGAAGGAAGATCAGCGTAACAACTTGGAAGAAGTTCGCAACATGGTCATCACTTTCCGTGATATGAACATGATGGGAATGGTGCGTCAAGTGCCTATCTCGGCATTCGCCGATGTGCATTACAGCAGCACCTATGCAGGTATTCGTAGAAAAGATCAGAAGCGTATTGTTACTCTTGGATCGAACGTCCTTACTGGTTTCAATCCGAATGAAGTCGTTGCGAACATTGAGCAGAAAGTTAATGAATTCAAAGACCTTCCAAAAGGAGTTACGGTGAAGATGGGTGGAGAGAAAGAAGAGCAGGCTGAAACAGCGAGCTTCTTGGGAATGGCTGGATTGATTGCGATTGGCTTAATCGTATTGATTTTGATTATGCAATTCAATTCGATCGGAAGAACGATGATTATTCTTTCTGAAATTGTGTTCAGTGTCATAGGTGTATTGTTGGGACTTGCCATTTTCGACATGTCAATCAGTATTGTCATGACAGGAGTGGGTATTGTGGCACTAGCCGGTATCGTTGTCCGCAACGGAATCTTGTTGGTTGAATTCACCGACATCTTGCGTGAACGTGGAAGCAATCTGCACGATGCCATTGTGGAAGCGGGCAGAGTGCGTATGACACCGGTATTGCTTACTGCAACCGCAACTATTTTGGGTATGATTCCATTGGCAATCGGATTCAACATTGACTTCGTAACTATGTTTACTGAATTGGATCCGAAGATTTATTTCGGCGGTGACAGTGTTGCGTTCTGGGGCCCATTGGCATGGACAATCGTATTCGGATTAAGTTTTGCAACATTCATCACATTAATAGTCGTTCCTGTCATGTATCAAATGAGCGAAAACACAAAATCGCGCATGAAGAGAATTTTTGGCAAGAAAAATGAAGAAGCTGAGTCGCAGGAGGCTGCACTCTAGTATCCTGAAGTTCTTCAGGAGTTTTGGTTAAGGTTTAGGGGAAAGTCCTCGGCAACGGTCGGGGACTTTTTCTTTTTCCATGCGCCGAAGGTATTCGTGGCTCTGCCACATTCGTTGCTTTGCAACATTCGTTGCTCTGCCACATTCGTGCTTCGCACATTCTTCCTTTCTCTTACTTTTCAAAGAGCCGTATATTTGAACATGTTTAATTTTCTCTCATCAAAAAACCAAGCCCTCATCGCTGTCACCTTCTTCGGTTTCATCTACATGCTTGGACAGCTATTTTTCATTGGAGGATTGTATTTGTATTGTGGAAGTGAAGAGGCGGTGGATGCAGTGTTGGCGAATTCGAAAATTGATCAGCAAGTCTTTTTATTTGTTTTGACCTTGAACGCGCTCATTCAGTTGGGTGTGGGGTTTGGGCCTTTGCTTATTGCACAAAAGTGGTTAACGAAAGTGGAATGGACCTCGTTTCGTTGGAAGGGTGGAAGAGCAACGTTGTTGGGATTGGTGGTAATGGGCATAGGTATTCCTTTCATTTATTATTTTTCTGCGAAGGTTGAATCGCTCTTGCCATCGTGGATGTTAGAGAATGCCATGGAAGACGACAGCAACGCGTTTTACCAGCAGTTGGGAGCGTTGTCGAAGGTTCATCCGTTTGTGGTTTTGCTCTCGACTGTCATCATTGCACCCCTATCAGAAGAGCTCATGTTCCGTGGACTTATTCAGGGTGTCATGAAGAGTTGGACCAACTCGAAGCATTGGGCGGTTTGGATATCTGCGGTCTTGTTTGCAGCCATTCATTTTCACGTCGCGGGATTTTTACCACGTATGTTACTCGGTGCTTTAATGGGTTATTTCGTGTTGTATTCGGGAAGTATTTGGACAGCGGTATTGATGCACCTTTCGTTCAACGCGTTTAGTCTGGGACTTACGATTTTTCCTTCTACCGGAAAGCTCTTCATATACCTCATTAACGGTTGGTTTTTCCCTGCGGTGAGTGTGTGGTTAGCGGTGAGTGTTTGGGTTTGGGGGAAGGGAAGGTTTGCGAAAAGTCAAGCCAATGTCAACGCTGCGTGATTTCATGCTCGATTAATTGTTTTTCAAGCCTGTTTTTAGGACTTTTGAGTAAGAGAAATTGAGATTGAGTTATATTTGATGCTCATCATGAAAATCATGGAAAAAAAATCATACCTAAAGCCTGAGGTTTTAATAGTAAAAGTAGATTGCGATATTGTGATGCAAACGCAGTCAGATCCAGTTACAGATCCGATAGCACCAGATCCTGGAGGAGAGGAACCAGTTACTTCTGGAGGAGGATTTTTTAATCCGTTTAAGTGGTTTAAATAATATTTTAGATAATGAATTTATAGGCGGCTTGTCCGCCTATTTTTGTTTATGCCCCATTCCATTCCATTGAACACCTTGAACCCCGAAGAAAGGATATTGCTTGCTTCGCTCCAGTACTCGTGGTCTGATAGTGACAGGAAAGACCTTGCAAATTCTCTGATCGATATAACGGATTGGGATTGTTATAAGGCAAGAGCCGTTGACACCTATTTAGGAACAACGGTTTATGTTCGGTTGGTGAAGCAACTGAAATTGAAGTTTCCTGAACATGTTCTCAAGGTTTTGGAGTCAATGTATTTTCAAGTTTTGGTTAAAAACACACAGTTGATTGAAGCATACGATACTTTGGCGTTAGCGTTCAATAAACTCGAACTATCGTATATACCATTAAAGGGTATTCATTTTCTGAGAGAGTCTTTTTCAAACGATATTGGGATTCGTCAATTGAGCGATATAGATATGTTATTTCAACCTGATGATGCCGAAAAGGTTCATAAGTGTTTATTAGAATTGGGTTATCGCGCATACCTCACGATGCCCATACGAATTTCAAAACTCTTAAAAAATCCTACGCCATATAACTACTCGAAAGACGGCGTTACCCTTGATGTGCATTATGCTCTAAATCGATTGGAGAATTTTGATATTTCAATGAGGGAAGTTTGGGAGTCTTCAACACAAAATGAATCAGCTTTCGAACGTTTCTTATCTTCTGAGGATCAATTGATCCACTTGTGTACGCATGCCTTTCTGCACATGAAAATTTACGATTTGAAGCAGATTTCATTTTTAGATATTGTAACACTGCTTAACAATGATGAGTTGAATTGGGAGTTGCTAAAGAATAAAATGAGCCAATATCGGTGTCAAGAGGAAACAGCGTCAATGTTGTTTTTAGCCAGTCGTTATTTCAATTCAGAAGTTCCATTGGATATTATTGAACCATTATCGGAAGAACAAAAGGAAAAACTGAACAATCAATTTTTACTATTGCTTCGAGAGGATAAAACGAAATTGAAATCAACACATTACAAATTGAAAGACCGATACTTTCAGTTTTTTCATTTACTCAGTTGGACAAAACGAATTCTTTTCGTCTTCTACTATATATTTCCTGATAAACCTTACTTAAAACAGCTATTCGGGAGCAAACAGAACGTGTTTATCTTATGGCTGAAGCACATTTATCAGAATAGCCTGCAAGTGATTTTATCTCCGAAACGGAGATAAAATTAGGCCGCCACAAATGCGAGCTAAATAGAGTGGGAGGTTGTAGAGACGTCCGAGTGTTACGATATTTTTTTTCCAAAAATGAAGACTTGAGTCATTTATATTTTTTTTGAAATTCTTTCGAGTGAAGACCCGAACAATACCCATGTAATTTTCTCTGTTCACAACAGGGTCAAAGGCTATGCAAGTGTCGCCGCGAAGCAGTAGTTCAAGACCTTCAATTCTGTTTCGAATTTTAATCACCCGGTGTGCAATCCATTTCTCCTCACTTTCAAAAACCACAATATCTCCGCGCTTAATCGTTTCCATGGGAACAGGCTCGACCGTTAGAAGATCTCCCTTTCTTAAAAAAGGATACATGCTGTAGCCGCTTGCTAGCGTCTGGACGGCATGTCCGTTTTTAATGGCTTCTTTGCGAAGGGCGTGTGAAAGCTCCTGCTGGTTCATCCCTTGAATTCTACACTGCGAATGAAGTCGATAATCGATGGTGTGGGTACAACACCTAATTTGTATGTACCCGCGTCTTGGGTAATTCTTTCGAGTTGCGTAATTAAATGCTCAGTATACTTTTTATCGTAGTTATGCTGAAAGCAAAAGGCCATCAATTGCGAAAGCGCCTGTGCACCCGAAAGTTTTTCTGCCGAATTCTTCTTCGCGTGAAAAGGAAAGTAGAACTTTGAAACTTGCGCTTGCTTATTCAAATCGGCATAAGGCATAGGTGTGTTGTACATGAAATATTCGCCATTTACTTCTCGAACAATTAATCTATCATCATTTACTATATGCGCGCCTTCTTCTTCCCAAATTTTGGCCATGGTGCTTTTTCCAACACCTGAAAATCCACTGAATATTCTTCCAGTCTCACCGTCCCAAACGCCTGAAGCGTGAATCATGAAGGCGTTGCTGTTCAGTGTGAGGTAATAGAGAATAAGTGCTCCAAGCGGATACGAAAGCGGAGAGATAAACGAGTCATCGTTTTGCTTTAAAACATGTGAATACACATGCCATTCTGT
The DNA here is from genome assembly GCA_039805165.1 of Bacteroidota bacterium. Classification (GTDB taxonomy): domain Bacteria; phylum Bacteroidota; class Bacteroidia; order Flavobacteriales_D; family Sanyastnellaceae; genus CAIZGX01. The sequence continues at coordinate 6,288 of JBDLUS010000051.1, forward strand.
TGAGGCATCGTTTAAAAATGCAACCTGCTGAATTTCTTCAATATTTTTCGGATTGAATACAATAAACGCTCGTTGCTTTTCAGTTTGCACCACTTGCCAAAGTCTTTGTTTGTCGAGCACCGCATCGAAAATGACTTCTCCTGTGTAGGTCGATATTTCTGGAAGTCCAGCATGACAAACAACAGTGGCATCGTAGTTTTCTACTTCCTCCAATTGAAGAAAATTCGTATATCCTTCTTCGAAAAAGACAGGAACATTTTCTTCCGAATAAATTTTAACGAAATAATCGGCAACAGTTAAAACGAATGTCTGTTTCATATTCAATCGTTCAAAATGAAGTTAGAAAGGTCATTCAGAAATTCTTCAAGGTCTGCTTGAGCAACTTCGGCTTCTACCTCATATTCCGAAACAATTTTTTCGGTTAAGGATTCTACTGTTGCGCCCTCTTGAATTTCATTCCAGATGAAATGTCCGACTTCATTTAAATTGAAAATTTCGGTCATATCAGCTACGTTATTTCGCAAAGGAACCAAGACCAATTCTTCATCCACCGCGCGTGCTACGAAATTTGATTTAGCAGCTGCTATTTCGTTAATGTTCATTTCATTTGGAATTTCAACAAATTTAAGTGATTCATTTTCTCTCGCACTACCTTTACGTTATGAAATTCCTCCTCCTTCAACTCAAAGAAGCATTCGCCTTCGCCACACAGTCGCTGGTGGTGAATAAGCTGCGGACGGTGCTTTCATTGTTCGGAGTGACGATAGGAATTTTCTCGATCATTTTTGTACTGAGCATTGTCGACAGCATGGAGGCCGATATAAAAGAAGGACTGTCTGTTATGGGTTCCGATTTGCTCTTCATTCAGAAATGGCCCATGGGCCCCGAGAAGCAAGGCGGAGAATACGAGTGGTGGAAGTATTGGCAACGCAGACAACCGAGCAGGGAAGATTTAGATCTGTTGAAAGCAGAGATCAATTCATTCTCGGTTGCAACCATTCAAGTGCGTGCGTCAAAAACCATTGAACACGAAAACAATTCGCTCGAAGGAGTTGGTTTTCTGGGCGTGGGATACGACTACATTCAAGCCATTGATTTGAAAATTGAAAAGGGACGTTACTTCTCGCAAATGGAATGCGACGGCGGAAGGCCTGTTGCCCTAATTGGTTACTCACTCGCCGAACAATTGTTCGGTGCGGAATACCCGGTTGGAAAAGACATAAAAATTCAAGGACAAAAAGCTGAAGTGATTGGGGTAATGGCGAAAGAAGGTTCTTCACTCTTCGGAGGAGAACGTGACCTTTCGGTCTATGTTCCTTATGAATATGCCCAACGTTTTGTTGGCGATATGGACGATGTCACACTTTTAATCAAAGCGAAAAAAGACGTGGATGTCGATGTCTTGAAAGGCGATGTCATGTCGGTATTCCGCGGTATTCGCGGAATTCGTCCGACAGAAGAAAACGACTTCAGTGTCATCGATTCCAGTATGATTAGTGACATGGTGAACAGCATCGTAGGTGTCTTCAACGTTGCGGGAATGTTCATTGGCATCTTCGCAATTCTAGTCGGAGCGTTCAGTATTGCAAACATCATGTTCGTCTCGGTGAAAGAACGCACCAACATCATTGGCATTCAGAAGGCGCTCGGAGCGAAACGCTATTTCATTCTATCGCAATTTTTGTTTGAATCGATGCTTCTTTGTTTAGCAGGCGGAGTTCTCGGACTGCTCTTGGTTTACGGAGTGCTTTCTTTGCTGAACGGGGTTACTGATTTTCACTTTTTCCTTCCCCTGAGTCGGATAGTTTTGGGGATCACAGTGTCGCTAGTAGTGGGTCTGGTAGCTGGATTTATTCCAGCTCTACGTGCGGCCAATCTAAGACCCGTAGATGCCATTCGTTCTTCTGGCTAGAAACCAAATGTGAGACCGAATTGGATGATTTGACGGTTGGTTTTTGTGGTGCCAGTGGTGTAGATCAAGTCTGTGTTGTTTTGAACAGTAACTGTTTCAGGAATGACGTATTGGGCTTTGCCACCTTGAATGTTTTCGTAGCGAAGATCGAACCAAACTCTTCTTGCATTCTTTGTGCGAAAGCGAAATCCAAGGGCATATCCGTATAAAAATGAAACACTGCTCTGCTCAACTTTTGTGTCTTCAACAGAAGAAAATCCACCGCTGTTTTGCACCGAAATATCGGTCTTCGTAGAGAAGCTTTCTATGCCCGCTAAACCTTCAGCGTAAGGCTGAAAGAAGCCGTTGAACGGACGAATGCGAAGCAATCCTTGGTAGCGATAGTTGTTGTGTCTTACGCGATACGTCCCGTTGTTGAAGATTGTATCTCCCAACACGTTTGTCCCGCCGTAAACAGAAATGTCTTGATCCAACGCGCCCATTTGATTCCAGGAGAATTGAAATCCCCAATCGAAAGGCGATTGTTTAATCGGATGAGAAAAAGTTCCTGAAAGTCCTATGGGGTTGCCCGTGTAATGATCTGCATATTCTCCTGTGGGTTGAACGAATTGCACTCCGAAACCAATGTTGGCACTGCGTGGATTGCGGTCGGAATAACTTTTTTCTTGCGCGAAGCTGAATAAGGAAATCAACACAAACGAGAGTACGAGGAGCTTTTTCATATCAATTTTTTTGAAGCCTTTCAAAAGTTATACCCAAACAAAGTTAAGTCCTTTTAACTTCGCAAAACATGAGTAACGCATCAATTTGGATTTTGGGAAAAACGGGTCAGCTGGCGCAATGCTTCGCCGATTCGTTCAAGGAAGAAACATCAGCAAGCATTCGCTTCTTCGGACGCGATGAAATAGATTTCGAAAACGATCTCTTCGAACAGCTTTCAGAACTGAATGAAATTCCAGATGTAATTGTCAATACCGTTGCCTACACTGCCGTAGACAAAGCCGAATCGGAAGAAGAACTTGCGCATCGCGTTAACGCGGAAGCGGTTAGCGAGTTGTCCGATTTCTGTTCCTTGCACGACATTGTCCTCATTCATTTTTCAACCGACTATGTTTTCAACGGAGAAAAAAATTCTCCTTACACGGAAGACGACGAATGCAATCCGCTTGGTGTTTATGGTAAAACAAAACGCGAAGGAGAATTGGCAGTACTAGAATGCGAAACCGGTATTGTCATTCGTTTAAGTTGGTTGTATTCCAACTACGGAAAGAATTTCTATTTAACCATGAAGAACGCCATGGCTTCCGATCCATCGCGTGAATTGCGCGTTGTGAGTGATCAACTCGGTTGTCCAACCGACGCCTCCGATGTTTCGAATTCAGTTTCCAATTATATTTTTAAATGCTTAAACGAAAAAACCGAATGGACGTTCGGTTTGTTTCATTTCACCGGTAACGAAGTTATTTCTTGGTACGATTTCGCGGTTCGGATTAAGAATGAGAATGGTTTTTCGAATTCAATCTTACCCATAAAGACAGAAGAATATCCTACTCCGGCGAGGCGTCCGCGCTATTCCAAGCTCAATTCCAATAATCCGTTATTTGTCTCTACGGCTAGTAGTTGACGCTTCCGCGGGAGGCCACCCGCAAATCCCGTAAGACTACCATTTTTCCCAATCACGCGGTGACAGGGAATGACAATAGCAATTGGATTTTTACCTATCGCTTGCGCAGCTGCGCGAATGGCTTTTTTATTTCCATATTGAAGAGAAACCCACTCGTAGCTTTTTGTTTCTCCGAATTCAATTTGAAGAAGAATGTTCCAGATGTTCTGTTGGAATGCTGTTCCTGAAGGAAGTAATGGTAAGTCGAAGATCTGACGCGTTTTCGCGAAGTATTCGTGCAATTGCTTCTTCGCTGATTCTAGAATGTCACACGAACATTGTTCCTTCAGTTCTTCCTCTGCAAAATCTATTCGTGTGATGTTTTTTCCATCTGAAAATAAATGCAAATAACCGATTTTGAAATAATCGCTGATTTGAAATTGATTGTTTTCAGATTGGGGCGAATGATTTTGAAATCGGGTCGAATGATTTGCAGATCGGGGCGAATGATTCTGAAATCGGGTCGAATGATTTGCAGATCGGGGCGAATAATTTGCAGATCGGGGCGAATAATTTGCAGATCGGGGCGAATAATTATTCGCCCCGATGCGATTATTTATACAATTTTTTATCAATGATAAATTGATTTACAGATTCTGAAATATCATCCGATTTACCGGAAAGGATAATGCTTTTTCGAATCATTGTTGAAGAAATTTCAAGCGGTTCGAAAGGGATGAATTCAAACTGCTCAGGAAATTTTTTCATCCATTCATTCGAAGAAATTTCTTGAGGGGTTTCCCGCGAACAAATCAAGAAGGTGACACTTTGAATGAGCTCTTCGTATTTGTACCACGCTGAAAGCTGATTCACCACATCGGTGCCGCAGAGGATGTGAAAGTTGAAGGAAGGATATTCTTCTTTCAATTTATAAATGGTGTGAATGGTATACGAGGGTTTGGGCATGTCGAACTCGATGGCGCAGAGCTTCATGCTTTCTTCGTGCATAAGGGCGAGTGACACCATGTTTGCGCGATCGTTCGCAGGGGCAAGGGTGGTGAAATCTTTTAAGGGATTGTGTGGACTAACCACGAACCACACTTCATCACATTTACTTGATTGCAGCGCTGCGTGCGCCATGGCCAGATGTCCGTTGTGAACGGGATTGAATGATCCGAATAGAAGCGCTATGTTCATTCAGCAAGGAAATCGTTCACCAACTTCAGTGCTTCCGCTTTCGCAACATCTAAATCATCGTTCACCAAGCGCACATCGAACTTGTCGGCGTAGGTTAATTCCAATCCAGCTTTTGAAACACGTTGCTGAATTTTTTCTTCCGTCTCTGTGGATCTGTTTTTCAATCTGTCCATCAAGGCTTCCACACTCGGAGGCTGAACAAAGACAGCCAATGCGCGGTGATGGAATATTTCTTTGAGATGAAGTCCGCCTACAACGTCAACATCGAAGATGACGTGCTTACCGCTTTTCCAAATGCGTTCCACTTCGCTTTTGAGTGTTCCGTATTTCGTTCCCGCGTAGACTTCTTCCCATTCAACGAATTCGTTGTTGTCTATTTTATTTTGAAATTCTTCGTTCGACAAAAAGTGATAATCCTTTCCGTCTACCTCTTCTCCGCGACGTTCGCGTGAGGTGGCGCTTACGCTGAAAGCCAACATGAGCGCGGGCTCTGAGAGCAAATATCTTACAAGCGTTGTTTTACCCGCGCCGCTAGGAGCAGAGAAAATAATGGCTTTTCCTTTAACTTGACTAGAGAACATTGTTGATTTGCTCTTTGATTTTTTCCAGTTCGTCCTTCATCTCCACAACCATCCGTTGCATGGTGGCGTCGTTGGCTTTCGAGCCAATGGTGTTGATCTCTCTTCCGATTTCTTGCGAAATGAATCCAAGTTTTCTTCCTTGCGCACCACCGCTTAATTCTTCGTTGAACATTTCGCAATTCGAAAGCAAACGTTGCAGTTCTTCCGACACATCGAGTTTTTCCAAATAATAAATCAACTCCTGCTCGAATCTGTTTTCATCTATTTTTTCCTTCCCAACCAATTCATCCAATTGCGCTTTAATACGCTCTCTCGTTTTTTCCTTACGCTCTTCCATAGGCGCAATAAGGTCTTCACGCAAACGAAGAATATTCGCAATGCGCATTTCAAATTCTTTTTGAAGCTTCGCGCCTTCGGCTTGTCTGTAATTTTCGAAAAGATCGAACGCTTGTTTTACAAGAGCAGCAATGCTGTTCCATTCATCTTCCGTAGGCTCTGCCTGATCGAACTTCATGACTTCGGGCATGCGCATAAGCGTGGCCAAGATGTCTGCTGAACCGAGGTCTTTTCCTTCCTTCCAAATTGAAAGTTCGTTGTAGTACGAATTCATTAAGTCGGTGTCGAGGTGCATGCGTTTTTCGCCGCTGTTGTTTTCAATATAAATTGAAACCTCTGACTTTCCGCGAACGACGAGCTCTCCGTACGTTGAACGTAATTCCAACTCTTTGTCGCGATACACACTTGGAACGCGAACGCTTAAGTCTAATCCTTTGCTGTTGAGCGAGCGCACTTCAGCGGAGAACTTTTTGGTTTCTTTCTGAAGTTCGGCTTTACCGTAGCCGGTCATAGATCTTAACATGTGTGCAATTTTGCATGCAAAGATACAACATTGAACATTGGAGGTTAAAGAATGTTGTTTTCCTTTGCAGACGAAATGAAAATGAAAAAGACCGCTATTCTTTTGGTGAACTTAGGTTCACCCGACGCACCAACTCCAGGTGCTGTTTACAGATATTTAACAGAGTTCCTAAATGACCCTCGGGTTATTGATGTTGCTGCTATTGGAAGAGCCATCTTAGTGAATGGAATTATTGTTCCTTTTCGTCACAGAAAAAGCGCTGCAATCTATAAGAAACTTTGGACCGAAAACGGTTCGCCGTTGATTCATTATGGAAAGAGAAACAAGGAGCAATTGCAAGCGCGCTTCAATGAAGATGATACGAAAGTTTTCTTGGCTATGCGTTATCAGGTCCCAAGTATTGACAATACCCTTCGTGAAATAGAGGAGTGGGGGGCAGAGAAGATTGTGGTGTTGCCTATGTTCCCGCAATACGCTTCAGCCACAACAGGAAGTGTGCATGAAAAGGTGATGCAGGTTATTTCGAAGTGGTGGAGCATTCCGGAAGTGGTTTTCATTCCGCAGTTTTATGATAATCCGCTTTACATTCAAGGATATGTAGACAATGCGAAGCAATTCGATTTGAAGGAATACGATCGTGTGCTGTTCAGTTTTCACGGATTGCCTGAGCGTCAGTTAGACAAGTTGTATGACGATAACAAGTGTCGCAATCACAGCTGCGAGCATGAGATTAACGAAGAGAATCACATGTGTTACAAGGCGACGTGTTTCGCTACTGCGAGAGCGATTGCGAAGGGAATCGGAATTTCCGAAGACGAATACACGGTGTGTTTTCAGAGTCGATTAGGCAAAGGATGGATAGAGCCTTTTTCAGACGATATCATTAAGGAACTCGGAGACAAAGGAGCGAAAAAGCTCTTGGTATTTTCTCCCGCTTTCGTTGCCGATTGTCTGGAAACAACCATTGAAATTGGAGAAGAATACCAAGAGCTTTTTGAAGAACACGGAGGCGAAAAAGTTCAACTCGTTCCGAGCTTGAACGACTCGGAAGTGTGGATTGACGCCCT
>JBDLUS010000052.1:0-5102 GCA_039805165.1 Bacteroidota bacterium
AATATTTAGAATTAAGCTTATTAAAAACACGAGATACTTTGCGATTTTAAAAATTATTTCTGTATTGAATTTAGTTTCATTGATAATTAAATTTGTTTTAGGCTGTAGGATTCCGTTCATGTCAAGAGACATTAATTTCGGAGAAAGAGATCTCAAAAAGTCTCCTGTACCAAGTTGTCCTGATGGATTGTCTCCAAAGGTACATATCGCGCCTGCCGAATCTACTGCAATGGATTGAAAGCAACCGCCACCAATGTCAACGATGTTTTTTAATGAGCTTATCAAAATAGGATTTGAATGACTAATTGTGTCTCCTGTTCCTAACATTCCAAAATGATTTTTGCCCCATCCCCAAACATTTTTATTTTCATCAATGGCCAGTGAATGCCAACTTCCACAAGCAATTTTTGTGAACTTTGGTAAGCCATCCAATAAAGTTGGGTGATCATAATATTTTCTCGTTTCTTCTTTATATTGATGAGCAGGATCAGAACCCCAGACCCATATATCTCCATTGTAATCTAAAGCAACCGAATGATGCCAACCAACAGCTATTTCTTTAATTTTTGGAATGCCTTCAATTTTAATTGCATATCGTTGAAACTCATCCCCTCTTTTTCCAAGTTCATTAAAAGTATTTCCACCCCACCCCCAAACAGAACCATCCTTCTTCAGCGCCAAAGTATGATAACCAACGGATGCAATACTAACAACATCTTTTAACACTGAAATTTCTGAAGCTGAAATTTGCATAACCTCTGTTGGCCACGAGCTGTGTTCTCTTGTTCCATTTCCTAATTCAGCAAAATAATTATGTCCCCAACACCAAACTGTACCATCTTTTTTGAGTCCAGCGGTATGCCAATGCCCTCCTTCAACAGCAATAAAACTTGTGTGATTTGGTAATTTCTGTGGTATTAATTGGTCGTTAATTGATGGACATCCAAGTTGTCCGAAGTTATTTCTTCCCCATAAAAATAAATTTCCGTTTTTGTCGAGCGCAATGCTATGGTCGTATCCGCGTGATATAGCAACGATATTATTTAGAGTTTTTATCTTTTTGGGAATAGGAGAATTTTCTAAAGTATTATCTCCTAACTGCCCGAAATTATTTCTTCCAATTGTCCAAACATTTCCTTGTTTGTCTAATATTATCGCATGGCCATTTCCTCCGTCCACTATCTGTCCTGAAAGTGTGAATGAAAATGTTGCTAATATTGAAATGAATATTGCTCGACGCATATAGTTACCGGCATTTATCTTGTACACGCCACAAACATAGGTGATATACGCTGTAATAGCCTATTATTCAGAGATGAGGTAGTTCAATATTCACCGCATATTTGCGGCGAATAGCACGGTTTTTAACCGCAAGTATTAATGTCTTATTTCTCCTCAGATTTAATCCCTCGCCATTTCAAACGCGAAATATCCAATGCCGTTGTCCCGCTATTCCTGACTACTTTCCTGGGATTTTGGTCGTAATCTTTCTGTTGAACATTTACGACGAAGTCACCTTTTTGGAATTGCGTTTGGAAAAAGACCATTCCCTTAGCGTTGTTAATGATAAGGTTCATGGTATCTCGCTTATCCTTAATTACCTGAAGTCTTACATTGTTATTAATGGTTGACGTAGAATAATAATTATCCATCGACAAACGCCGAAAGCCATCATTGGACTCACTCAAATTATTTATTCGATAGTTTTTAATTCGAAGTTTCTCTATTCGGTGACTGTGACGGATGAACATTTTATCAATCGCCACGGTGTCAGTTCCGGTTACTTCAATAATGCTGAAATATAAATATTCATTGCCGACAGGTTGAGCCAGTGCGACAAAGCCGAGAAGTAAAAACAAGAATGAAATCAGGTATTTCACCGAGTTCGACTGATTAATGGTTACAATAATATAGATGCCGCAATTCCCCTCGCTTCCGCATCACTGGCAATCAATTCTTCCAACGATGGTTTAGCAATGAACGATGCTTGTTGAAGCGTCTTCTCTACCGTTTCTGCGATTTGGAGGAATTTGATTTCGTCGTTTAAGAATCGGGCAACTGCAATTTCATTGGCAGCGTTCAAGATGCAAGGTGCGTTGCCGCCTTGTTCCAAAGCTTCGAAGGCAAGACCTAAACAACGGAACACTTCAATGCGCGGTTTCTCGAAAGTAAACTGCGGATAATCCATGAAGTTGAAGCGTGGCCAGTCTGTCTTCACACGATGCGGATAAGCCATGGCGTATAAGATCGGCAACTTCATATCGGGCAATCCCAACTGCGCTTTCATGCTGCCGTCTTCAAACTGAACCAAGCTGTGAATAATACTTTGCGGATGAACTACAACGTCTATTTGAGAAGGCTTCAAATTGAATAACCACTTCGCTTCAATAACCTCTAACCCTTTGTTCATAAGGGTTGCAGAGTCAATGGTAATCTTCGCGCCCATGGTCCAGTTTGGATGCTTCAGCGCTTGCGCCTTCGTGACTTCAGCCAACTCCTCAGCAGGCTTCTGTCTGAACGGACCACCACTTGCAGTAAGAACAATCTTTTCAATTGGGTTGTGCCACTCGCCAGCCAAGCATTGGAAAATCGCGCTGTGCTCGCTGTCAACCGGATAAATATTCACTCCGTTTTCTTTCGCAAGCTGAGTAATAATTTCTCCAGCAACAACCAACGTTTCTTTGTTCGCTAATGCAATGTTCTTCTTCGCAAGAATGGCTTTCACGGTAGGCGGAAGTCCCGCTGCGCCTACCAATGCGGTGAGCACAATGTCTATGCTGTCCATCTCTACAATCTGCTCGAGCGCTTGCTTTCCCGCATAGACTTTAATGTCTGTGGAAGCGAGCGCATCCTTCACTTCAGCGTATTTCGATTCGTCGGAAATAACTACGGCATTCGGATTGAATTTCAACGATTGCTGAATAAGCAGCGCGCTGTTGCTGTGTGCCGTAAGCACTTCCACACAAAATTGATCTGGATGTTCTTGAATAACTTCAAGGGCTTGGGTACCTATGGATCCGGTTGAACCGAGAATAGCAATGTTTTTCAATGCGAATATTTTTTGCAAATTAAGAATAAAAAAAGCCGCTTCAATTGAAGCGGCTTTTTGATCGTTGCCCGAACAGGATTCGAACCTATATAAACTGCACCAAAAACAGTTGTCCTGCCATTAGACGATCGGGCAATCTCACTTCTCCTTCGAAAAGCGACTGCAAAATAAATACTTTCTTTTCATAACAGCAAGTATTTTTCTATTTCTATCTTCGTTTTTTAAAAATAAGCCTGTGATTTCACTTCAGAACTACATCAACGGAACGTTTGTTTCTGCCGTTTCCGGACAGACCATAGACAACGTAGATCCTTCTACTGGCAAGGTTTACAGCCTTATTCCGCGCAGCGAACAAGCCGATGTAGACGCGGCAGTTACGGCCGCTGAAGCGGCCTTCCCTTCGTGGTCAAATCTTTCTGTGGAAAAGCGCTCAGAGGTGCTAATTCGCCTTTCAGACCTTATAAAAGCCAACGCCGAGGCACTTGCTCAGGCCGAAACCCTCGACAACGGGAAGCCCATTTCGCTTTCTCGCGCAGTAGACATTCCTCGCGCTGAAGCCAACATTCGCTTCTTCGCAACAGGCATTTTGCATTTCGCCAGCGAGGCGCATCCGAATACCGAGTACATCAACTACACCTTGCGCAAACCCATTGGAGTGGTCGGATGTATTTCACCCTGGAACCTTCCGTTGTACTTATTCACTTGGAAAATTGCTCCAGCCTTGGCCGCAGGAAACTGCGTGGTGGCGAAGCCTTCAGAAATAACTCCGTATACCGCATATCTGTTTTCGAAACTTTGCGCCGAGGCCGGAATGCCTGCAGGTGTGTTGAACATTGTTCACGGATATGGACCGGAAGCCGGAGAGGCCATTGTTCAGCACAGCGGTATTAAAGCTATTTCATTCACCGGCGGAACCGCAACAGGCGCGCACATTGCTTCGGTGGTGGCTCCGAAGTTCAAGAAGATGTCATTGGAGTTGGGTGGAAAAAATGCGAACATCATCTTCAACGATTGCGATTTCGACGAAGCGCTTTCAACCACCGTTCGAACCTCTTTCGCAAATCAAGGGCAGATCTGCTTGTGCGGCTCTAGACTCTATGTGCAGAGCGGCATCTATGAAAAATTCAAGGCAGCTTTGATTGAAAAAGTATCGCGCATTGTTCCTGGAAATCCTTCCGAAGACAAAACGAAAATGGGCGCTTTAGTGAGTGAACCTCACCTGAACAAAGTGCTTTCTTTTGTTGAATTGGCGAAGCAAGAAGGTGGTACCGTTATTTGCGGCGGCGAGCGTGTAACGCTTGAAGGAGAAAACGCTGGCGGATACTTCATGCAGCCCACGATTATCGAGGGATTGAACGCACAATGCAGAACCAATCAGGAAGAAATTTTCGGTCCGGTAATTACCCTTCAACCCTTCGAAACAGAAGAAGAAGTGCAGGCCTTAGCGAACAGCACGAAATACGGATTGGCGGCCAGCATCTGGACAAACAACGTAACCGTCGCGCACCGTCTTGCAGGAAATCTTCAAACCGGAATTGTTTGGGTGAACTGTTGGTTGGAAAGAGATTTGCGCACACCTTTCGGTGGAGTGAAACAATCGGGCGTGGGCCGCGAAGGCGGATGGGAAGCGCTGCGATTCTTCACCGAAGCACAAAACGTGTGTATTTCCGTTCCGAAAAAATAAGTGTCAAACAAATTCGTTTGTATCTTTCAATGCTGAAGAAAGTGGCATGAACGCATACGAACAACTCATACAACGCTTAGACGACTTCATTCGGAAGTACTACAAGAACCGCATGGTTCAAGGACTTTTGTATGTAGCGGCACTTTTCTTAGGACTCTATCTCATTCTCGTAACGCTCGAATACTTTGGTCACTTCGGTCCAACGGTTCGAACCATTTTCTTCTTCGGGTTTCTCGCCTCTGCTGCTTACTTTTTCGTTTCAAGAATTGCATTGCCATTTTTTTCTATGTTGAAATTGGGAAGGCACATTTCCTACGAACAAGCTGCTAAAATTATTGGTCAACATTTTCCGGAAGTAGACGATCGACT
>JBDLUS010000053.1:0-14644 GCA_039805165.1 Bacteroidota bacterium
TAGGCGTGCACATAGAAACCGTAAGCGGTTCTTCTTCAATAAACAATTGAACAGGCACTTCAACCACCAAAGCATCGGAGACGGGTTGCCCGTTCTTCAATGCTTGGTAGTTTAAAGAAGCCTTCATGATTTAAGACAATCCAGTAATAACACCGTTGTTATCAATGTCCATATGCTCACTAGCTGGAACAGCCGGTAATCCGGGCATGCGCATCATTTCACCCAAAATAGGGATAATGAATCCAGCACCCACTGCGTATTCAAATTCACGAACGGTGATAGTGAATCCTGTTGGACGACCAATCTTCGATTCATCGTCGCTGAAAGACTTTTGCGTCTTCGCCATACAAATAGGGAAGTTCGCGATGCCTAATTTCTCTATCGTGCGAAGATTTCCTTCCGCCTCTTTCGTGTAGTTCACACGCTCTGCGCCGTAGATTTCTTTCGCAATAATTTCAATCTTTTCCTTTACAGGTTGATCGTTCGAATACAATCTGCGGAATGCGTTGTTCCCGTTTTCAATCACATCCAATACCGCTTCTCCCAGATTCATCATACCGTTTCCACCATCAGAGAAACCTCTAGCAACAACTGCTTTCACGCCCATTGTAGCACATTTCGCAATAACGAAATCGATTTCTTCTTGTGAATCGGTAGGGAAGTGGTTCAACGCTACAACAGGAGTAATTCCGAATTTCTTGCAGTTCTCGATGTGCTTTTCAAGGTTAGCGAAACCGTTAGTTACGCGCTCCATGTTTGCAGTGTTGTATTCTTCTTTCTTCGCACCACCGTGGTGACGCAAAGCGCGAACGGTAGCCACAAGTACAATTGCATCTGGAGCAATATCCGCAGCTCCGCACTTGATATGCATGAATTTCTCAGCGCCTAAATCGGCACCAAATCCAGCTTCAGTAACCACGTAGTCGGCCAAAGACATTCCCATCTTCGTAGCCATAATGGTGTTGGTTCCTTGTGCAATGTTTGCGAATGGTCCTCCGTGTAAGATGGCAGGATTGCCCTCTAATGTTTGAACCAAGTTTGGCATAATAGCATCTTTCAGAAGAAGAGCCATAGCGCCTTCCGCTTTCAAATCACGTGCATAGATTGGCTTGCGATCATAAGTGAATCCAACGAAGATGTTTCCTAATTTTTTCTTTAAGTCTTCACGGTCTTTGCTCATGCAAAGAATAGCCATGACTTCAGAAGCTGGCGTAATGTTGAAACCGTCTTGTCGAGGAATTCCGTTTCCAGTTCCACCCAAGCCAATGGTAATGTTACGCAATGAACGGTCGTTCATATCCATCACGCGTTTCCAATAAATCAAACGTGGATCAAGACCCAAGTTTCCTTGCTTGTTTTGAAGGTTGTTGTCTATTAATGCTGAAAGTAAATTGTTTGCTTTTTCAATGGCAGCAAAGTCTCCGGTGAAGTGAAGGTTGATGTCTTCCATCGGAACTACTTGCGCATAGCCACCTCCAGCAGCACCACCTTTGATTCCGAAAACGGGACCTAAAGAAGGTTCGCGAAGAACGACAACTGCTTTCTTTCCTAATTTATTCAAACCTTCATTCAAACCAATTGAAGTAGTTGTCTTTCCTTCTCCAGCAGGAGTTGGAGTAATTGCGGTCACAAGAATTAACTTCGACTGCTTCACTTTCGCTTCGTCAATTAAATTGAGCGGAAGCTTGGCCTTGTGCTTTCCGTAATGTTCGAGGTCATCGATGCTAATGTTCAGCTTCGAAGCAATTTCATTGATGTGCTTCATCTTGCACGCTTGTGCAATTTCAAGATCTGATGGAAATGACATATTTTTTTATATTATGAAGCAATAATCCGAACTTTCTTTCCTTATTTCGCAACATCAACTAAACACATATGAACAAACCAATTTTGAATTCGAATCAGAATTCTTTCTTACCGAAAAGATTAGCTTCAATTGTTTTCTCGGCGTTATTTATTCCGTTCGCGGTTTCTGCTCAAAATGCAGACATTAAAACACAGTGGCAACACGCCGACATGGCTACCGACGGGCTTCCAGGAGTGAGTGCTGTAAAGGCACATGCCTACATGGCTGAAAAAGGAAAGACTGGAACACCTGTTGTAGTTGCAATTATTGACAGTGGATCTGAGACTTTTCACAAAGATTTGAATGCGAACATTTGGACCAACAAAGGTGAAATTGCGAACAACGGAATTGACGATGATAAGAATGGTTACATCGATGATGTTCACGGATGGAGTTTCATAGGTGGAAAAGGTGGCGATGTTACGCAGGACAATTTAGAGTTCACGCGTGTATACGCTATGTTGAAAAAGCGTTTCGAAGGAAAAGAAGCAGCCTCTATTGTAGCAGCAGACAAAGCAGATTTCGCGAAATACGAAAAGATTAAAGTAGAATTCGAAAAGCGTGTTGGAGAGGTGAAGGAAGAAGCAGCGCAATTCAATGCGTTTCTAACAACCTTCAAAGCGAACAAAGAAGTATTGGCTATGGCTTTGGGCAACGATTTCACAGCAGAGCAATTAGCAGCATATGAACCAACAGATGATGCAGCGAAAGCCGCTAAGGGTATGGTATTGAACATTATGATGCGCGGCATTAACCTTGAAGAATATGCTGGGTATTATAACAATCAATTGAATTATTCTTACAACTTAGATTTCAATCCGCGCACAGTGGTGGGCGACGATTACAGCAATTCACGTGAGCGCAACTACGGAAACAACCACATCGATGGTCCTGAAGCGCTTCACGGAACACACGTTGCGGGAATTGTTGGAGCTACGAACAACGGAACAGGAATGGACGGAATTTGTAAGACAGCTCAATTGATGATTATTCGTTGTGTGCCAGACGGAGATGAGCGCGACAAGGACGTTGCGAATGCCATTCGTTATGCGGCTGACAACGGTGCGCGTGTGATTAACATGAGCTTCGGTAAGTCACACTCTCCATACAAAGATGTTGTAGACGAAGCAGTTATGTATGCTGAATCGAAAGGTGTATTGTTGGTTCACGCAGCGGGTAACGATGCGAAAGATGTTGATGTGAAAGACAATTTCCCAACTCCACGTTACGCAAATGGAAAGACATGTTCAACTTGGTTGGAAATTGGTGCAAGCGACAATTCAATTGATCACTTGTCTGCTGACTTCTCTAACTACGGCGACAAGACGGTAGATATTTATGCTCCAGGTGTTGACATTTATGCAACGGTATTGGATAATGCATTCGGACCGTTAAGCGGCACAAGTATGGCGTCTCCGGTTACGGCAGGTGTTGCTGCATCTATTCTTTCTTACTACCCAAATCTTACAGGAAAAGAGGTTCGTGAGATCATTATCAAGTCTGGTGTTTCGTACAAGAAGCACAAAGTAGTTATGCCAGGTGATGAAGAGAAGAAGATTAAATTCGGAAAGCTTTCAAAAACTGGTAAGGTTGTAAACCTTTACGAAGCATTGAAATTAGCAGAGAAGATGTCGAAGTAATTTTTTGATAAGACAACGAAAAAGGCCGCATTAGCGGCCTTTTTTATGCGCATAACAAGTTGCTTAAGAATTGATTCTACAGCAATAGCTTTAGCCGATTAATTCAGAAAATATGACTTTTTACTTTTTTATAGATGAATCAGGAGATCATGGTTTGAAAAAACTAAATCATGAATTTCCAGTGTTTTTACTTTGTGGAATTTTAGTTAATGAAGAGGCTTATTATAGAATAAGAGAATCTTTCAATTCAATTAAGAATCAGTTTTGGGGAAATACAAATGTCATTTTTCATAGCAGGGATATCAGGAAATGTGAGAAAGAATTTGTGACCTTACTTGATAGCAAAGTAAAGAATCAATTTTATGATGAGTTGAACTGGTCGATGATACAAAATGAATTTACTGTATTTGCATCTGCAATTAATAAGAAGGAATATGTTGCAATATTTGGTGAACTTCATAACGACATATATGAACAAGCCTTAACCGCTGTCTTTAACCAGATTTTTATGTACTTATTAAACAAACATACAGAGACAGTAATCAATGTGATTATCGAAAAGAGAGGTAAAAAGGAAGATAGAAAACTTGAAGAGCATTTTAAATTATTGAGAAATTTGGGAACTGAGATGTTCTCAGCTGAGCAAATTGCAAACTGTAATTTGTCTATACAGTTTAGAAATAAGAAAGAAAACATTAATGGACTGCAGTTAGCAGATTTAACTGCTTATCCAATTGCTAGATTCATTTTAAATCCGGAATATTCGAATTTATCGTTTGAAATTATTGAGAAAAAAATCTTCAAACAAGATGGAAAACTTTTCGGATTGAGGATTATTCCATAAAAACAAAAAGCTCAACATCGTTGAGCTCTTGCCGATCGGGGACACCCCGGTCCAATCTTTTTGAAATCTACCGCTTGCTGTAATTACGTAACAAATATAAATAAAATTCTTCTCTCTTTGAAATATGAGCCGCCTTTTTTTATATCTTGAAATCTATCACTGAACAAAACGAATACGTCTTGTGTGTCCCGTTTTTTATTCCAATTTTCGTGTAGTAAGGGGTGAGTATAATCTTGCGATGACCGTAGCCAGGCACGTTGTAATCAATCATGAGTTGCATAACAATATCAAGTGCTCCGCTAAAGCCGTAGCTGCAGCATTCGCCGTTGTATCCTGACTTACATGTTTTGCGTGTATGTCCCACAGCCCCTGACTTTCCCGATTCTTGGCACCAACATTTAGCAAGCTCATACATTTCATTATCAAAAAACAATGGCTTCATTGGTTTGGTTTCATTCAAGGTTGAAATCAATGAAGCCTTGTCTTTTGCATAAGCTGGTCCGTAATCGAATCCTGTTTTCTTCTCGTCGTACTTCGCGACATAATTCTTCGCGAATTGTTTCGGATACATGCGCGCTAAGTTGATGAGTTTAATGACATTCTTTTCTTCTGCGGATAAGACTGTAATTGATTTCGCTGTATTTGCCGAGTCGAGTTGGGCAACAGAAAATTGTTGACTCTTTGCGTGTTTTGAACTTACTACTAAAACAAGAACTACAATGATTGTTCGAAATAAAGTGATTGCTTTCATTAATTTATTCGTTTATGGAGCATATTTTTTTCTTCTGTCGCAAGATAAGGTTATCTTTAGAAAATAATAATTATTACAGTCGATTATGAGAGTACGCCTACTCGTGTTATTGGTGTTAGTTTTTTCTCTGGATAATGTTGCAATTGCTCAAAACCGCAATACACAATTCAACGGTTTTGGACACATTGAGTACAACTTAAATAATCTGAATCAAAAGAATTCATATTTCTCCATTGGAGAACACGATTTTTTTGTGAATTCTAAGCTTTCAGATCGTATTTCTTATCTAGGAGAATATGTAATTAGATTTAACGGCAGCTCTGCAACTTCTTTTTTGCCCTCAATTGAGAGGTCTTTAGTAAAGTTCAATTACTCGAAATTACACAGTATTATAGTTGGAAAGATACATACACCTCTTAATTATTGGAACGATGTATACCACCACGGAAGGCTTTTCTTCCCTACTGTAGATCGTCCATTTGCTTTTAGTTACCTGATTCCCCTTCACACTTTAGGTATTCAATTTCAAGGTCAGAATATTGGTAAGTTGAATTTTGGTTATGATGTAGTTTGGGGAAATGGAATTTCATCAACTGATGCATTCCATGCCGATACGCATACGCCTGTTTCATTTGCAGCACATATTAAACCCATTGAAGGAATGAGAATTGGTGTTTCATATTACAATGAATATCTTCCTGACAACGTTTTTGGAACACATAGCGGTCATGCATCGAATTATTCACACCACGTTGGAGAAACCTATGAAGGTCCGATCAATTATGAGCTCGCGTGTTTTTCATTTGCTTATTTTGGCAAGAAAGTAGAAGTGTTAAATGAGTTTGCCTTCAACCGCACCAGATCAGATTCTTTGCCTGAAGCCAACAATTTCTCGAATTATTTGTATTTGGGTTTACCCATTGCTGAAGTTCATACGCCTTATGTCTATGTTGACTATTTGAATGTTGATCATAACGATTTGCATACTTACCAGATTGAAAAATATAAGGTTGGATTAGGTTACAGATACCAATTCAATTATCAACTGAATGTTAAAGCTCAATTTGAATATGAATCAACGCTTCACGATCATTCGAATTTGAACTCTATGGATCCTTTTGTTTCATTTAAAGTACAGCTAGCTTATGGATTTTAAATGGATACACCGCTTTGCCAAAGTACTCTTGTTGCTCTTTGTGCTTCTTAAAAGTTATAACGCAAATGCTCAGACTTCTTGGTCAAACAACCTCATGGTTATTGGAAATAACCTTGGCACATCGAAACTTACGCAAGAATATATGAAGCAAACGTTCAAGGGTAAGTATAGTTTATGGTCGAATGGCCAAGCTGTTACAATTGTTCTTCCGTCTTCAAAATCTGCTCAAGCACCAGAGTTTGCGAATGTGGTCATGGGAATGTCAGTTACTGGAATGCAAAAATATTGGCTTTCGTTGGTATTCCAAGGTCGCGCGAATCCACCTGCATTTTTTGAGACTTCAAGTGATATTGTAAAGTTCGTGGCTTCTACAAGTGGTGCAATTGCTGTAATACCCGCTAACACACCTGATGTTCCGAATTATTTGATTATTAAAATTCAGAATTAGTTTGAAGTTTATTCGTAAAATATCGTTTAAGATTTGGTTTCCTTTCTCGTTGTGCCTTGTTCTTTTAATGGCTTTCATTGCATTCTATTATCCGAGAAAACTCCAAGAACTCTATGTTAACTCGAAGAAGGCCGAGCTCAGTCAATTAGCCAAAACGGTGGCTCTTGGTGTTGAACTTTCACTAAGTAGTGACGATTTTGTTGGTTTGAAGAAAACGATTGATTTCGCTGCGGCGAATCACGATTTTGATTTTGTGGCGGTTGTTGTGAAAGACTCTTTGGGATCAGGGAGCGAGATTTTAACGTCATATCCGGCTGACATAGAATTGCAAAAAGTGACGAGCAGAGATACCTTGTCTTATGTCTACGAGTCGGCTCCAGTGAGCACAGAGTCATTCAAAGGTGAAATTGTACTGCGATATAGCAACAACAGACTTTCTGATTTGATTACAGAAATTGAACGCCCTGTTTATTGGACCATTTTCATTTTCGGAACACTCTCCTTGATAGCATTCTACTTTTTTGCGAGAGGTATTTCAAATCCAATTCAAAACCTTATTCAGTTCACCAATCATTTAAGCTCCGGTGATTTTGAAGTCAAATCGAAGTTTAAAAACAAGAGCGATGAGCTTGGTGAGTTAGCCGATGCAATTTTAATTCTACAATCAAACTTGAAATCGGGTAAGCAAAGAAATCAAGAATTGACGGAGGGTTTAGAGAATGAAATACGTTTACGAACGGTTGAACTCGAGAGACTTTCCTTGGTAGCGAAGACCACTACTAATAGCGTTATTATTACAGACGAAAACAAAAAGATTCAATGGGTAAATGATAGTTTGTTGAAATTGTCGGGGTATTCGCGAGAAGAGATCGTAGGTAATTATCCGAATATGTTTCAGTTTGAGAAGACTGACCCAGATACTTTAGCGTATATCAAAGAGAAATTGTTCGTTAATGAGCCCGTTTCTGCTGAGATATTGAATAGAGGGAAATTTGGAAATGAGTATTGGTTAGTATTGAACATCGTTCCATTATTGGATTCAGATAAAAAACTTTACGGTTACATAGCTATTGAAACAGATATTACCGACAAGAAGAAATACGAAGAAGAGCAAAAGCTTTTGTTTGAATTAACCCAAAGTCAGAACTTACGTTTAAAGAATTTCGCTCATATTGTCTCACACAACCTGAGATCTCACTCTGCGAATATTCAAGTTCTTTCTAAAATTTTGATTGAAAAACACCCTGAATTGGCAAGTGACGACTTTGCAAAGCATATTCAAACTTCATCAGAAAATTTGCTTGAAACAATTGATCATTTGTCTGAAGTTGCGCTTATGTTGACCAATAAACAAGGGCATCTTGAAGTGATTAATTTGTCTACTAAAGCGAATAAGGCAATTGGCAGCATTACTGCATTGGCAGATGGAGCGAACGTAAACATTATTAACGAGATTAATTCAAGCACTCGAATTCTAGGACTTACCGCATATGTTGAAAGTATCTTGTTAAACCTATTAACAAATGCAATTAAATACTCCGATGATTCTAAGCCAAATAAATTCATTAGACTCTATGAGGAAAACACTCCTGAATATGTTGTCTTGTGTGTTCAAGACAATGGTATAGGAGTTGACTTAGAAAAGCATGGGCGAAAGATTTTTGGGATGTACAAGACGTTCCACAGACACCCAGATTCCAGAGGTATAGGTTTGTTTATGTCGAAAAATCAGGCAGAGGCTCTAGGTGGAAATATAGAAATTCAGAGCGAAGTGGGTGTGGGGACAATTTTTAAAGTATATTTCAAATTCGAAAATGAGTAGACGAATTTGCATAATAGACGATGATCCAATTTGTGTTTTCACAACGAAAATCATCATTGAGGCTTCTAATCAGTTTGATGATATTCTGATTTATTCGAGTGGTATAGACGCCTTTGAGGAGTTAAGCAAAATTCAAGACAAAGATTTATTTCCTGAAATAATTATCCTTGATATCAATATGCCCATTTGGGATGGATGGGATTTTTTGAATGAGTCAATCGCACATCCGTTTGTTTCAAATGCTAGGATTTTTGTTGTTTCTAGCTCCAACGATCCCGAGGATATCATGAAAGCAAAATCTTATTCTATCGTTGAAGACTTTATTCTAAAGCCTGTCGATATTTCGAGATTCCTATAAAAGGAGCAGAACCAAAGAGAAAAGACAAATTCCCAACCCTTGTATTTTTCTTCGATTTAAATTTTCCTTGAATACAAGAACAGCTCCAAGTGAGCCAACTACGAGTACAAGCAAATTGTTTACTGGTAATATTGTGCTCTCGGGCATCCAACCTAGGTGGTACAATTCAACAAGAAAGAAAATAGATCCGTAGTTCACCAAGCCGAGTAATGTTCCTGTGCCTAATTCTTTCAATGGGAATTTTTCCTTTCTGAAAACGAGTTTGTAAATCAAGATGCTGATTCCAATGATTCCCGCACCCATGAAAGGCATGCAGGTGAAGAGCGAAAGTTCATTCTGATTGGTTGTGAAGCCTTGAAAATACGCAATGCTGAAATCGATGCTCGTGCTTCCAAGCATAAGCACAACCGGATACAAGAGCATGTCTTTGCTGAACTTGCTCTTACGGTCTACGCTGAAGAGGTACAATCCGAACATGGCAATAAGCAACGCTATGGCCTTTAAAAGCGTTATTTCTCCTTCGCCTAAAAAGGCTAAAACAATTACGGCCAAAACCAACGACATTTTCGAACTGAGTGTGGCCATGGCAATGCCTGACTTCTTAGCTGTAATGGCCATGAAATAGAAAACCGAAATGAATAGCGATCCCATGATGAGTCCTGCGATACTCCAAATCGGAAATTGCATGGCGCTGTGAAAGGCTTCTGTAACATCCGGGACGAAGAATATTCCACACGAAAAGGCAACAATATAGTTGAAGACAATGGTCTCGAAAATCTTCGCTTCAATTTGTTCGAAGTATTTGAAAAGCCAATAGATTGCGGCGTTCGTAATTACGCTGAAAATGAGGTAGATCATTTGTTTACTGTAACCGTTAAATGATCTACGCCAATGTACTTTTCAGAATAGGGTTTACCTTTTTGAAGGGGTGCTTTCAATCCGGTTTCAATATTATTGTTGGAAGTGAATACGCGCATTTCATCCCACATTCCACTTTCAATAAACGTATTCAGTATGCCTGCGCCGCCTTCCACCAAAATGCTTTGAATGTTTGCTTCGTGCAAGACACGCATCCATTCCTCCACACCCGATTTTTCAAGTGGAAGAATTTCGCAGTTGTATCTCGCTTGAACTCCGTTTCCCACCAAGGCAATGGTACGCGCTTCGTTGTTGAACAACTGAAGCTCTTCGGGAAGACATCCTTTTTCATCGACCACTATGCGAATTGGATTGTCGCCTTCCACCAAACGAACGGTTAATGCCGGATCGTCGTTCAGCGCTGTAGTTGGTCCAACTAAAATTGCTTGCTCTAAACTGCGCCATTGATGCACCAACTGACGCGATTCATTAGAGGAAATAGGGAAGGAGCCCCGCTCGTTTTCTTCACGAATCTTGTCCATGAATCCATCGGCGGTTTGTGCCCATTTCAAAATAATATACGGACGCTTTTTTTCATGGAAGGTGAAGAAGCGACGATTCACAAATCGACATTCATCTTCCAAAATTCCTTCAATGACATCAACGCCGTGCGCTTTCAAACGCTCAATGCCTCTTCCGTTTACTTCGCTGAAAGGATCGCGTGTTCCAATGACCACGCGAGGAATTCCCATCTCGGTAATGAGGTTTGCGCAAGGAGGAGTTTTGCCGAAATGTGCGCAGGGCTCTAGCGTTACATAGAGTGTACACTCTTTTAAAATGCTTTTGTCTTCCACATAACGAATGGCTTCCACTTCAGCGTGGGCTTCTCCGTAGGCGGTGTGATATCCTTTTGAAATGACTTTGTCGTTGTGCACAATCACGCATCCCACCATAGGGTTTGGGGCAACATGTCCCATTCCGTATTGCGACAGCTCGAGCGCAATTTCCATGTATTCTTCGTGACTCATTCGGCTAATTTATCTGCAATTCCCTGCGCGGCAATCCATGCGGTGGTCCATGCGGCTTGAAAATTAAATCCGCCTGTTACCGCATCAATGTTCAACACTTCTCCAGCGAAATATAAATTCGGAACGAGCTTGTGTTCCATGGTTTGAAAGTTCACGTGCTTCAAATCTACTCCTCCGGCTGTCACGAATTCTTCTTTGAATGTACTTTTTCCTGTCATGGGAAGAACGCTTCGTGTGAGCGAGTTCGCCAATTCTTCAATGGCCTTGTTGCTGCTGTTGGCCCAGTCTTTCAGGAAGAGGTCGGCGCGTTGCAAGTGCCAGTTCCATAGGCGTGAAGAAAGTTGAAACGGGTTGAAGGTGACGCACATTTTCTTCGGATGACTCTCTCGAAGATCTTTCAATTCATCGAGTGTGTCGTTGAACGATTGGTTGATCCAGTTGATGCGAATGTTCGCCTCGTAATTTTTTTCTGCAAGCGCCAAAGCTCCGAAGGCAGAGGCTTTCAGCACAGCCGGACCACTCATTCCCCAATGGGTAATGAGAAGCGGACCGTTCGTTTTTATTTTGGAGTCGAGAATTTCAAGCTGTGCAAGTGGCACAGAGATGCCTGAAAGTTCATGAAGCGATTTATCGTTTATGTGGAAGGTGAATAGGGAAGGGACACGCGGAACGCAAGGCACACCTTGGTTTTCAAGGTCTTTCCAAACGAGTTCGCTGGAACCAGCGGTCATTAAAACAGCGTCGTACGATTGAAGGAACGAGAGGTCTGCAGCGTATTCGGTTTTAATTTGAACACCGAGCTTTTCCGCTTCATTCATGAAACAATCGATAATGGTTTGCGATTTATTGGTGGAAGGAAACATGCGTCCGTCGTCTTCGGTATGTGTTTCCACGCCGCGATCGAGCAGCCAGTAAATCATGTTGGAAGGTTGAAACGAAAAGAACGGCGAGAGCAATTCTTTTCCTCCACGCGGATAAAATTTCACCAGTTCTTTCGGCTCGAAGCACGAGTATGTCACGTTGCATCTCCCGCCACCGCTTACTTTCACCTTGCTGAGCAGGTTTTTGCTTTTTTCAAAAACAATCACCTCCGCTTCTGGCAACAGTTCCGCCAAACGTATAGCACCGAACATTCCTGCTGCTCCTCCGCCAATGACTGCTATTCGTTTTCCTTTTCCGTGCATGTTAATTTTGTCTTTTGCAAAAGTACCACATTGCGAAGCAAATTGCTTCGCGAGGGCAACGAGCGTTGCGAAGGCAACATCGTTGCGAGGGTCCTATGGACGAAGGTTGCAAGCAACGAGGGTCTTCGACGTTCTAACAACAAAGTTCCAATTACGCAGTAGGAATAAAACCGTAGGTTTTCCCATTACGAAGTAGGAATAAAACCGTAGGTTTTCCAATATCGTAGTTCCCATTACGTAGTAGGAATAAAATCTCCGATTTTCCAATTACGAAGTAGGAACAACGAAGTTCATTGACTATATTTGTCAAGAATGAATTTGTCAAAAATTAATATCAGTGAGCACCTTCGTGAGCTTCGAAAGGGAAGTGGAAAAACCTTGCGAGAGGTCGCTGCGTATTTGGAAATTGACCAGGCTATATTGAGTAAGATGGAGAACGGAAAGCGTCCGGTAACGAGAGAGGTACTTACACAAATGGCGAAACTATACAAGAGAGATGTTCAGGAGATGCACAAGATTTTTATGGCTGAAAAGCTATATAAGCAACTGGAGCATGAAGACGATGCAATGTCTATTCTGAAATTGTTAGAAAAGCAAGTCGTTTATAAAACCAAACACGATTCAGAAAAGGAGCGAATTAAAAAAACAGTTCAGACCTACTTCTCCAAGCAAGTTGCAGTTGAGAAAGTGAGTTTGTTCGGATCAATTGTGAGAAATGAAGAAACAGCGAAAAGCGATATTGATTTGCTGATTCAGTTTGTTGCGAAGAAGAAAATATCGATGTTCGACATTCTCAAAATGCAGCACGAACTGGAAGAATTATTGAATCGAAAAGTAGATTTGATTGAAGAAGGTCAGTTAAAGCCCTTGGCGGCATTGGAAGTTGTTCGAGAAAAGGAAGTTGTTTATGTCAAAAAGGGACAAGCAAAGGGTTGAAGATATATTGACTTCTATTTCAATAATTGAAGCGTTTGTCAAAGACAAAAGTTTGCTTGAATTTGAAAGTGACGTCATGCTTCATAGCGCGGTTCAATACCAGTTCCTTATTATCGGAGAAGCAGCGGGAACAATATCTCCTCAAATACTCCAGCGGTATAAATTCCCATGGTTCTTACCGAAGTCGTTTCGGAATTTCATTATTCACGAATACCACAATGTGAAGTTGGAACGCATTTATCACACTGCTTTTGAATTGAACGATTTAAAGATTGTTTGCGAGGCAATATTGGCGAGTGAATTCAGATGATTTATTAAAAGGGAGGAGAAGGGAAGAGAAATTAAGAAAAGGTAAGAGAGGGGAAGATTTAAAACGAAGTTCTAATTACTTCGAAGGAATAAAACCGCAGGTTTTCCAATTAAACAATTTAGAAAAAAATGAACTGGTCGCAAATTGCGACCGGTTCCATATATTAAAACATTCAAGTGCATTTCCTCTCGCTTTATGCTCATGATAGATTCTTGATTCTTGATGAAAATGAGTTGTATCATCTTGGAGCCTCACTCAAGGATTTGGGGAAGCGATGGTTTGCCTTTTCTAGAATGGATGGTTTTATAAATGAGGTTCTTGATCATCTTCACTGAAGGGCCCTTCTTTTTGAATCGAAATTAAACTTGAAACATTTTCCCCCAGTTGCACTGGGGACATTTCGGATGCCGCTCGCATAGCGAGCTCACAGCAACGCAGTTCCCATTACGATCCCGATAGCTATCGGGAGGAACAACGAAGTTCTAACAACATAGTTCCAACAACGTAGTTCTAACAACGCTGTTCAAACAACGAAGTTCCAATTTCCTTTCAAATCCATACTCTCGTGAAGAATACGAACAACTTCTATTGATTTATCTTCTTGAATGAGATAGAAAATAATATGTTTTGAAGCTTTCTTTCCCAAAAGATTAGGGTAGATCTCGTGATAGTATTTTCCTAATTTCGGATTCTTTGCAACGATGGAACAAGCCTGAATAATGAGTTTGTAATAGTTATCCGCTTGTTGCTCAGACCAGGTATCGAAGGTGTAATTCCAAATTTCAGAAAGGTCGGCAACGGCTTTATTTGTCAAAGTAAAAGTGGACATTTATTTCTTTTTTGACTTCAACTTTTTTAAGTGCTCATTGGGATTGAAATCTTCTGCCGTTCCACTCGCGATTCCTTCATGAATGGAATTGCGCAATGTTGCCAATCTATTTTCTTCTTCTTCGAGCAGTCGTAATCCAGCGCGTACAATTTCACTGGCGTTCTTGTAGCGACCTTCCTTTAATGTGTTTTGAATAAACTGTTCGAAATAAGTACCGAAAGTGATGGAAGTGTTTTTGCTCATGGTCAACTGATTTTTGTAAAAATACCCAAAATTGGTATTATTCACAAAATTCATTTCTGACTTTTTTGAATTTGATTTCATGTGACAAACCTATTTCGCTAATCTGGAAAACGCACTAACTTTTATATGCAGTTTATATGCTGTTTATTCAATGGCGAATGGCTTTGCGAGGGCAACATCGTTGCGAGGGTCCTATGGACGAAGGTTGCAAGCAACGAGGGACTTCGACGTACTAACAACAAAGTTCCAATTACGCAGTAGGAATAAAACCTACGGTTTTCCCATTACGAAGTAGGAATAAAACCGTAGGTTTTCAAATAACGAAGTTTTGTTATTTCGTGAATCGCTCAATCACCGGAGGAGTTACACCGGTTGATGAGAAGCCGCCGTC
>JBDLUS010000054.1:0-9653 GCA_039805165.1 Bacteroidota bacterium
TTTGTCAAAGCTTCATGAGCGAATTGTCTCGCCACATTGGTGCAGACACTGACGTTCCTGCTGGAGATATCGGAGTTGGTGGACGTGAGATCGGATTTATGTTCGGTCAATACAAGCGTCTTCGTAACGAGTTCACCGGTGTATTAACTGGAAAAGGTCGCAACTGGGGTGGATCATTGATTCGTCCAGAAGCAACAGGTTACGGTACTGTATACTTCGCACAAGAAATGTTGGCGGTGAAAGGATTGAACTTCACTGGTAAAACAGTTGTCGTTTCTGGTTCTGGAAACGTTGCGCAATACGCTATCGAAAAAGCAACTGAATTGGGTGCTAAAGTGGTTACTGCTTCAGATTCATCTGGATATATCTACGACGCAAACGGAATCGATGCTGAGAAACTTGCTTTCTTAATGGAATTGAAAAACGTGAAGCGCGGACGTATTCAAGAATACGCAACCAAATACGGATGTGAGTTCGTAGCTGGAAAAACACCTTGGGGTGTGAAGTGTGACATTGCTCTTCCTTGCGCTACGCAAAACGAATTGAACGGCGACGATGCGAAAGCATTGGTAGCAAACGGATGTATTGCAGTAGCTGAAGGTGCTAACATGCCTTCTACTCCTGAAGCAATTGCTGTATTCGACGAAAACAAATTAATGTTCTCTCCAGGAAAAGCGTCTAACGCTGGTGGTGTGGCTACATCTGGTTTGGAAATGTCTCAAAACAGTCTTCGTTTAAGCTGGACGCGTGAAGAAGTTGACCAACGTCTTCACAACATCATGAAGAGCATTCATGCAGCGTGCGTTCAGTACGGTGCAGAAGGTGATCATGTTAACTACGTTAAAGGCGCAAACATCGCAGGTTTCGTTAAAGTTGCCGATGCTATGTTAGACCAAGGGGTAGTTTAATTTATCATTAAATATTATCTTGAAAGGGCGGTTTTCGAACCGCCCTTTTCGTTGGCAATAATTTCAGATATACCTTCGTTACGATTTTAATAGGAAACTGAATGGGTAGATATATTCTCGTTTTTATCATGTTTTTTGCTTCGGGTCTATTTGCGCAGTCCGAGGTGGGATTTTCTGGTATCTATAATTTTCAGACCGAGAGTTTTGGCATGGGTGCTCGAGCAATTTTCAGAGAAAAGAAGCAAATTCAAATCAGTCCGCAGTTTTCGTATTTCCTTCCAAGCAATAAAATTCATGAGTGGACACTTGGCGCAGCGGCGCAATACAAATTCCTCAAAAGAAAAAAAATTCAATCTTACACCTTGGTTCATCTAGGATACAACAGATGGGTCAACTACGAATCATCTTTCATGAAAGATGCAATGCCGAATAACTGGAACGCTGAGTTAGGTGTAGGTGTCGTATTTGGAAAGAAAATAAAACCATTCTTCGAATGGAGATACAATACGCGGCACCAAGAAGGCATGCTGCATGTAGGATTGTTGTTCAATAAGAATTCACTCAAAGTAAAAAAAGAAAAATGCGCAGCTTATGACTAAGAGAATCAGTACTTTTTTTTTCGGAGCATCAACTTTGTTGGTTCTTGCGACTACTCTAATCTTCTCATCATGCTCAAGAGATCGCATTGAACGCGACCTGAACACCTATGAATCTCCGAATGCCTACTTAGATTCTAAGAAGCAAGACGAACAAGTTTTTGTCATTGACTCCGCAGGTGAAGGTCCCATTATCGGCAATCAAGGAACGGCTATTTGGGGCAGCATAGACTGCCTTCAATTGCCTACAGGTGGTCCCGTGACTTATCCCTTTTTGGTGAAATTGGTCGAATTGTATACCCCGAAGGATATGATTTACTACCGTATGCCTGCGGTTTCAGCGGGAATGCCTCTCGAAACAGCAGGTGAAATACGATTGAGAGCGGAAAAGGACGGTCAAGATTTGATATTATCGCAGCCATGTGCTTTCAAGGTGAGCATGCCGAATGCAGCCCCTCAGTTGAATTACATGAATGTCTATTATGGAAATGAAAACGGAGATGTTGTAGACTGGACAACTGATTTAGGAGTTTGGGGAATTACTCAAACACAGAATCCAATGTTCGATGTAGATACCATTGGATACACTGCGTTTATTGAGAAATTAGGTTGGATCAATGCCGATCGCGCCGTAGCAAACAGCGGAACGTTCAGTATAACCTTTGACTCGGATGAAGATGACCTGTCAAACGTAATGTTCTTTGCCTATCTGCCCGACTCGAAAACGGTCTTACAATCTGCAGATGGAGTAATTTCCGGAATTCCTGCAGGTGCGCTTGCCAAAGTTGTTGCTATTGCGGTGAACGCAAGTGGTGATTTGTTTCATTTCTATCAAGAAGTAGCAGTAAACGGTGATGTAACTTCAATCGTTGTGATGCAAGGAATTTCTGATTTACAATTGACAAGTTTATTGGATAGTTTATAATATCATAAGGGGCTTTTTTGCCCCTATTTTTCGTACATTTGTCCGAATTTTATTCGAAAATTCAAACGTATGTCCGCAAACCATTCGAAAATTGTAGGAGAAGGTCTTACTTACGACGATGTTCTTCTCGTTCCAGCCTATTCAGAGGTGCTTCCACGTGAAGTGAACATTTCATCGCAATTCACAAAAAATATCACGCTTCACACACCTGTTGTAGCTGCAGCTATGGATACCGTGTCTGAAAGCTCAATGGCCATTGCTATGGCTCGAGCAGGCGGAATCGCTGTGATTCACAAGAACATGAGTATTTCTGCTCAGGCGGCAGAAGTGAGAAAGGTGAAACGTAGCGAAAGCGGAATGATTCAAGATCCTATTACCCTGCATGAAACTGCAAACGTAGGAGATGCGCTCACCATTATGGCCGAGCACAAAATTGGAGGAATACCTGTTGTAGATGCCGAAGGAGTATTGAAGGGAATCGTTACAAACAGAGACCTTCGTTTCGAAAAAAATTACGAGAAGCCGATTCGTGAAGTCATGACAAGCGAAAACCTTGTCACCACAGACAAACCGAAAGATTTAGAAACGGCTGAATCGATTCTTCAAGAAAAGAAAATTGAAAAACTTCCTGTTGTTTCCGCAGATGGAAAATTAATGGGACTCATCACATACAAAGACATCTTAAAATTACGCAGATATCCAAATGCCTGCAAAGACAACTTCGGACGTTTGCGTTGCGCTGCGGCGGTTGGTGTAACCGGAGATACCATGGAGCGTGTTGAGGCTTTGGTGAAAGCGGGAGTAGATGCGGTGGTTATTGACACGGCACACGGTCATTCAAAAGGTGTAATTGAAACCTTGAAAAAAGTAAAGGCCGCTTTCGGAGATAAAATTGATGTGATTGTTGGAAACATTGCTACGGGAGCAGCTGCGAAAGCCTTGGTGGAAGCGGGTGCTGATGGAGTGAAGGTTGGAATTGGACCTGGTTCAATTTGTACAACACGCGTAATCGCTGGTGTAGGTGTTCCACAATTAACTGCTGTAACTGACGTTGCAGAAGCGTTGAAAGGAACAGGCGTACCCATGATTGCAGACGGAGGAATTCGATATACTGGAGATATTGCGAAAGCAATTGCAGGCGGAGCGTCAACCATAATGATTGGTTCTATGCTTGCTGGAACTGAAGAATCTCCTGGAGAAACAATTATTTACGAAGGAAGAAAATTCAAATCGTACAGAGGAATGGGTTCTTTGGAAGCTATGCAACACGGCTCAAAAGATCGTTACTTCCAAGATGCTGAAGACGATATAAAGAAATTAGTTCCTGAAGGAATTTCAGGACGTGTGCCTTTCAAAGGTTCAGTAATGGAAGTAATGCACCAAATCATTGGCGGACTTAGAGCCGGAATGGGATACTGCGGAGCATCTAACATTACCCAACTTCAAGAAGCAAAATTCATTCGTATTACAAACGCGGGTATCAAAGAAAGTCATCCGCACGATGTGGTAATCACAAGAGAAGCACCAAATTACAGTTATAAATAATTCAGTTTAATTTTAGTCATATGCGTTTTACAAAAGTTCTACTTTTAAATGTTGTGCTCCTTTGCACAGTGTGGTTCAGCGCGAATGCGCAACCGATACAAAAGGCTTCAGTTACTTCACCAACAGTACTAAGTGTTGACGGAGAAGATGTATCGCTGGAAGAATTTGAAAACATTTTCAGAAAAAACAACCGTGATTCTGTTGTTACTAAAGCAGCATTAGATGAGTACATGGAATTGTTCATCAATTTCAAATTGAAAGTGCACGCTGCGAAGGCTGCTGGATTAGACACCGTAAGCAAATTCAAATATGAATTGCAAGGATACCGCGCGCAATTGGCTCGTCCTT
This sequence comes from Bacteroidota bacterium, assembly GCA_039805165.1. Classification (GTDB taxonomy): domain Bacteria; phylum Bacteroidota; class Bacteroidia; order Flavobacteriales_D; family Sanyastnellaceae; genus CAIZGX01. Next base: position 4,323 of record JBDLUS010000054.1, read on the forward strand.
ATTTGACCGACCAAGAAAAATTAGACGAACTTATGCAAGAGGCCTATGCGCATTTGCAAGAAGAAGTTCGTGCAAGTCACTTGCTTATCGAATGTAAGCCAAACGCTCTGGCGGCAGATACGTTGAAAGCCTACAACAAGATTATGGATATTCGCAAGAAGATTCTTGCTGGCGAGTCTTTCGAGTCGGCTGCAAAAAAATACAGCACCGATAAATCAGTTGAGAAGAACAACGGAGATCTTGGTTACTTCACAGCTTTCCAAATGGTTTATCCGTTTGAATTAGCTGCATACAATACCAAGATTGGTGAAGTAACCATGCCTGTTCGCACGCAATACGGTTATCACCTGTTGAAAGTAACCGGACGTCGCGCTGCACGCGGAGAAATTCATGTTGCACACATCATGGTTAAGCCGAAGAAAGAAGATGCGAACGATGCTTCAGAAGCGAAGATTAACGAGATCTATCAGAAGGCATTGGAAGGAAAACAAACCTTCCAAGAGTTGTGTGCCTTGTATAGCGAAGATGTAACTACTAAGAACAAAGGAGGGGAACTTCCTTGGTTTGGAACAAACAAAATGGTTTCTGAATTCGAAGAGGCTTCATATGCATTGAAGGCAGACGGAGATGTTTCGCGTCCATTTAAAACCACATACGGTTGGCACATTGTGAAGCGCCTAGGTTACAAGCCTCTGGCTTCATTCGAATCAATGTCAAAAGACATCAAAGCGAAAGTTTCGAAAGATGCACGCGCTGAAAAAACGAAGAATTCATTCCTTGCGAAAATTGGAAAGGAGTACAACTACGTATACAATCAGAAGTACATCAACAAGCTTGCAGCAAAGGCAGACAGCAGCACTTATGTTGGTCAGTTGAAAGCGAGCAAAGGTTTATTGAAAAAAGTTTTCTGTGAAGTTGCTGGAACGAAATACACCGTGAACGACTTCTATCAAACCATGATTACTCGCAAGGGCGCGAACACGAATTTGAATCCGGTTGACTACGTGAAGCACGAAGCGAAGATGTTTGCTGAAGACAAATTAATGCGTGAAGAAGATGCGCATCTTGAAGAGAAATATCCTGCCTTCCGTTTATTAATGAAAGAATACCGTGAAGGAATTTTGTTGTTTGAATTAACCGATCAATTGGTTTGGTCTAAGGCAGTGAAAGACACTGTTGGATTGAACAATTACTTCGAGTCGAACAAGGCTAGCTTCATGTGGCCAGATCGCGCGGAAGTAGTAATCTACACCTGCGCAAACGACGAGATAGCAAACAAACTTCGTAAGATGTTGGAAGGTGGAAAATCTCCTTCTGAAGCTGCTGCTGAATTGAATCAAGGAACTCAGTTGAACCTTCAAACCGAGGGTGGATTGTTCGCTCGTGAAGATCGCGAAGTGTTGGGTAAGATTAAGTGGACGGAAGGATTAAGCGTGAACGTTCCAATGAATGGTCAAGTAATGGTGGTTGACATTGAAGAGTTGTTGAACAAGTCTCCAAAGAAATTGTCAGAAGCCCGCGGTCTAGTTACTTCGGAATATCAAAATTTCTTGGATAAACAATGGGTAGAAGAGTTGCGCAAAGCTCGAACCTACAAGATCAACACAGAAGTTCTTCATTCTATTGCAAAGTAAACCATGAGAGCTGCACACATTTTTATCGCAGCGTTTTGTGTGTTTGTCGCAACAGGTTGCGGTAATTCATCGCCCGATGCTGTTGCGCATTTGGGAGATGCCGTGTTAACCATGGAGGAATTGCGCGAGCGCATTCCAAACAATATTTCTAAAGAAGATTCAGCAGCACTTGCACAAGAGATCATTCAATCGTGGTTGAAAGACGCGCTTGTTTTGCAAGAAGCAGAGAAGATGTCAGACGAAGAGAAACTTGCTGTTGAGAGAAGAATTGAAGACTATCGTAAATCGCTGTTAATCTATTCCTTCGAGCAAGACTGGATAAAGAAGAATATGGATACCGTTGTAACCGACGATCAGATTCTTGCTTATTATGAAGCAAACAAATCTTCTTTGAAAGTAAATGAACACTTCTTGAAATTGAAGTTTTGTTCACTTCCAGAAAAATCGAAAGACGTGAAAAACATGTCTACGGCTTTCGCTTCAGATGATATTGCTACATGGGAAGCCTTCTGTGTTCAAGCAGGTGCGAAACATTACTACAACTATTCAACATACATCAATTGGGAACAATTCGCTCAGCTCATACCATTAGCAATAGCGGATCGTTCACAGTTTTTAACACAGGCCACTTCCACCCAACAGATTAACTTCAATGGTGAAATAATTTGGGTGAAAATTGGTTCTTACCTTCTTCCCGGAGATTCATCTCCAATGGAAATGGTTCGAAGCAATATTGCAAGTATCTTGCTGAACATAAGAAAGCAAGAGGTCTTGCAGAAAATGAGAAACGGTCTTTACGACCAAGCAAAAGCCGAAGGCAAATTAGAACAATAAGCGAATGAAAAAAGGAATTTTGTGGTTAATGTTTGTGATGCTGTCTGTCTATTCTTGGGCACAGCCAGGCAAGACCATAGATAAAATTATTGGAGGGGTGGGTGCTGAAGTTGTTCTGCTTTCCGATTTAGAAAATGCCAAATTTGAATTAACGCAAGGGAAGTCACAATTGCCTGCTGAAAAGGAGTGTTCAATCTTTGAAAATCTCTTGTACCAAAAACTTTTGTTACATCAAGCGAAAGTAGACAGCGTCGAAGTAACCGACGGTGAAGTGAATGCGCAAGTAGAAAAACGAATCACCTATTTCGTTGAAATGTTGGGAAGCGTTGAACAATTCGAAACGTATTACGGAAAGCCAATCTCGCAGTTGAAAGTAGATTTCTTTGACATGATTCGCGATCAACTTTTAACACAAAAGAAGCAAGAAGAAATAACGAAGAATGTAAAAATCACACCGTCACAAGTGTTGAAATACTACCAGTCTTTGCCCATCGATTCTCTGCCGCTTATTGGAGAGCAAGTGCAGTACTCGCAGATCGTTATTGCGCCTTTAATTCCTGAGAGCGAAAATCAGAAAGTGATTCAATTTCTAGACAGTGTTCGAAACGATATCGCATCTGGTCGCACAAGCATGACTATTCAAGCGCGTCGTCACAGCGAAGATCCGGGTTCGAAGTTCAAAGGCGGTTGTTACGATATGATCCGCAAAGGAAGCTTTGTTCCTGAATACGAGTCTGCAGTTTTCACCACAGACGAAGGAAATTACTCTCCAGTATTTAAGTCTACCTACGGATATCATTTTGTGAAGGTGGTCGAAAAGCGTGGCGAATACTACCGCGCATGTCACATCTTAATGTCACCGAAAATCAAGGACGAAGATTTCAATCTTTGTAAGACACAATTAGATTCTGTCTACAACGAATTGAAGGCAAAGAAGATTTCATTCAACGCTGCCGCAGCACGTTTCAGCACAGACGAAGAGACAAAGAATCAGGCGGGAAAGATTATGAATATGCAAACTGGAGGAACACGTCATGACATAGCGACCCTAACAGCAGAATTGAACTTAACGTTATCGCGATTGAAAGAAGGCGAATTGTCTGAGCCGCAATTGGCGAAGCAGCCGAACGGAAAAGACGCCTATGTAATTTATCAATTAGACGCCCGTATTCCCGCGCACAGAGCGAACATGGAGCAAGACTATGAACTGTTCCAAGCGAAGACGGAAAGCATAGAGCGTCAGGCCGCAACAGACTTGTGGGTTGCCAAAGCGCTTAAGAAGAACTACTCATTCATGGACGATCAGTTTAAGAACTGCACGTTTCAATTCAACTGGAATAAAAAATAATACCATGACCACATTTACATCAGATGCAGAAGCGTTAGATGCGTTGAAGGAAAAATACAACGCGCTGAAATTCGAGATTCAAAAGGTAATGGTCGGACAAGACGAAGCCGTGCGCGACGTTATTATTTCAATTTTAGGAAATGGTCACTGTCTGCTTGTAGGTGTTCCTGGATTGGCAAAAACCCTTTTGGTAAATACACTTTCGCAAGTCTTGGGGTTGTCTTTCAATCGCATTCAATTCACGCCCGACTTAATGCCGAGCGATATTATTGGTTCTGAAATTTTAGATGAATCACGTCAGTTTAAGTTCATCAAAGGTCCTTTGTTTTCAAACATCATTTTGGCCGATGAGATTAACCGTACGCCACCTAAAACTCAAAGTGCGTTGTTGGAAGCCATGCAAGAGCGTCGCGTAACAGCAGGTGGAGTAACACATGTTTTGCCTTCTCCGTTTTTCGTTTTAGCAACACAAAATCCCATTGAACAAGAGGGAACGTATCCTTTGCCAGAAGCGCAATTGGACCGTTTCATGTTCAACATTTGGGTCGACTATCCAACATTAGCCGAAGAGTTGGTTATTGTGAAGCAAACCACATCAGGTGTTTCGCAAACACTTTCACCGGTTATTTCTTCGGAAGAAATTCAGTTCTATCAGCAGCTGATTCGTAAGATGCCGGTTCCCGATAATGTTATTGAGTATGCTGTTCGTTTGGTTGCAAAGACACGTCCAAACAGAGAGAATGCAGATCCATTGGCGAATCAATACCTCAGCTGGGGTGCAGGTCCGCGTGCATCTCAATTCTTAATTGTTGGAGCGAAAGTAAACGCTGCATTGAACGGAAAGTACAGTCCAGACATTGAAGACGTAAAGGCTGTTGCATTGCCCATTCTTCGTCACCGTATCGTGCGCAATTATAAGGCTGAAGCCGATGGGTATTCAGTAGAGAAGATTGTTGCACAACTCCTCTAATTTTTCAGGGGTGCGTATTGCCATTAATACCCGTTTGCTAATTCCAGGAAAACTGGAGGGCATAGGACGCTTCACGTATGAGACCATTAAGCGTTTGGCGCACCGATTTCCCGAGTATGAATTTCATTTATTAAGCGATCGGAAGAAAGACGAGCATTGGCAGTTTGGTAAGAATGTATTTCAACATCGCATTTTTCCTCCTGCACGCAGACCTTGGTTATTCGATTGGTGGTTCGATTACAGTGTGCCTTTTGTATTGAAAAAAATAAAGGCAGATGTTTTTGTTTCTCCAGATGCACATGCCTCGCGCAGATGTCCTGTTCCGCAACTCACCGTAATACACGATATCAATTTCGTTCACTATCCCGAGTTCATGCCGAAGAAATACGCAAACTACTGGAACAGTAGAACAGCAGATTTTGTGAAGTTGAGCACACGCTTGGCAACCGTGAGTGAATTCAGTAGAGCAGATATTTCGAGAACGTTCAATGTTGCAGATTCCTTTATTGATGTGCTTTGCAACGGCATAGATCACACGTTTGCTC
>JBDLUS010000055.1:0-10212 GCA_039805165.1 Bacteroidota bacterium
CAGGAGGGTTAAACTGTATTTCAAGTTGAAAAAATGTGGGATGCGAAAGTACGTTGTTTTTCTCGTTCGAGCGTAAGTTTGCACTATGAAACAGAGCAACAGTGAAGCACTATTTGTAGAAGCGAAGAAATATTTTCCAGGCGGTGTAAATTCTCCCGTTCGTGCATTTAAGTCGGTAGGAGGTAATCCACTCTTCTTTGAACGAGGAAAAGGGTCTCATGTTTGGGATGCTGATGGAAATGAATTTATTGATTTTTGCTGCTCGTGGGGTCCGCTTATTTTAGGACACGCAAATGATGCCGTTACCGAGGCCATATGCACAACAGCCGCTAAGGGTGCTAGTTTCGGAGCACCAACACGTGAAGAAAACGAGTTAGCGTCGTTCATTTTACAGCATCACAAATACTTAGAGAAAATTCGATTTGTAAGCAGCGGAACAGAAGCGGCGATGAGTGCCATTCGTTTAGCAAGAGGTTACACGGGAAGAGACAAGGTCCTGAAGTTTGAAGGATGCTACCATGGACACGTAGATGCTCTATTGGTGAAAGCAGGAAGCGGATTAGCAACGCTCGGAACTTCGAGTAGCGCTGGAATTCCCGAGGCTTATGTGAGGGAAACCATAGTGGTTCCATTGAACGACATTGAGGCTTTCGATGCAGCAATTGAAATGTATCGAGGACAAATTGCGGTTGTAGCTATTGAGCCAGTTCCTGCCAATAACGGACTACTTATTCAAGACGGTGTTTTCCTGAGACACCTTCGTGAAGTTTGCACACGTGAAGGAATTGTGTTGCTTTTTGATGAAGTGATTAGCGGCTTCCGTTTGGGATTTGAAGGGGCTTCGGGTTATTACGGTATTCAGCCAGATGTGTTGGCTTTTGGAAAAATTATTGGTGGGGGAATGCCTGTTGGCGCTTACGGTGCAAGTGCAGAGATCATGTCTCAAATTGCACCTGATGGTCCTGTTTATCAAGCAGGAACTCTCTCTGGAAATCCAGTTGCTATGGCAGCCGGTTTGGCTCAATTAAAAGAATTGGCGAAACCCGGATTTTACGAAGAACTTGAAAGGAAAACGAACAAAATGGTTTCAGCCATTCAAGCGCATGCCGATCAGAAGAATTACGTCTTTCGCATTTTCCACATGGGAAGTATTTTTTGGGTTTCTTTCTCTAAGGAAAAGGCTATTCGAAGAATGGATGAAATTCCGGAAAATAGCGGACAGTTGTTTGCGCCATTCCATCGTTTCCTTTTAGAACGAGGAATATATCTAGGTCCAAGCGGATATGAAGTTGGCTTCGTTTCTGCAGCGCATACAGATGAAGATATCGATAAAGCAATTGTCGATTTTTGCGACGCCTTAGACCACGTCTATAACAAATAAATTCCAATCGCATATGCAAGAAAGGGAAGCTCTCGAAGGGCTTCTCTTTGCGATTCTCTTGGAAGATAAGTCAGTCCAGCTTGAATGGCGAATGCCAAGATTCCAATGTAAAAATCGGTTGGAAGGAAGATGTGTCCTATTAACGTAAATAGCAACGCGAAGAACAAGGTGAGGTTGTTTCCTATGAGGTGAGGAACAGTTTCAACTTGTCCAAAGTCTTCCGTGCGCTGAACAAAGTCAATGCATAGAGACAAGGCAAGTGTGGTGAAAAACACACTTCCGCCTATTTCAAAAATTTCTTTTGTATCAGGTATCGCCACAAGTATTGACCAGCAAAATGCAACGGTTAAGTTTTTAAGTAATGGTGTTTTTCGAAATGAAAACTTATGTTGAAGAAAATATAAAACGGTGAATAACGAAATCAATAACATTAAAACCGAATGAATATTCGGTGAGATGGAAAGCATGCCAGCGATAACCAAAAGAGGAAGCCAAATGGCAGCTTTGTGAAGTTTTCTTGAAATCCAATAACTATAAAATACAGCTAATGAGAGCATGGAATTCTCGAATAGCGTATTTGGATTTGCACTTGCAAGTAAAAAGAAGGACGCGCCACCCAGGCACAAACTCTGAAGGAAGGTAATGAACACCTTATTGGTTTTTTATCATGTATAGAACTACACCCGTGACAGATCCGACAACTCCGCTAAGGGCCCCGCGAATCATTTTTCGAGAACGTGCGGGAGGCTCAAAGCCTTCGGCGTATTGATCGTTGTATTTGTAGTTAACGTCTGACATATATTTTTCACGAATTTTTATTTTGCCAACGTACTGAATGGCAGCATATGTAATAGGAGGGACAATTAATATCATAAAGCCATCTCCTACCAAATACCCAGCTACTGTGCACAATCCAAACCCAATGGCGCTAACGTGCCTTGCTTTGTAATTTTTTCTTGCGTCACCTGCACCAGCAAGATACATGCGCATTTCCTCAGGTGTGTAATAATCACCCAGCATGGTATCTTGGTAATAAAGCACTTGTTCTTTGCTTCCGTTTGATACACTGAAAATTTCACTCTTGTTCAATTCAACAGCACGTGTTTTTTCTTTTCCAAACAAGTTTTTTTTCTGGTCGTAGATGTAAATCATTCCATCCTTTTCTTCCCAAAGTGCATTCTCTACAACTGAACCGTTCATGAGTAATACTTTTCCTTGCTGCACTTGTGAATGCATTGCAAATGGAAGAACTGCGAGAAAAACAATCAATGCACGTCTCAAAATTTGGTTCATGGCTAAAGGATTAAAAGCATTCAAAGATAGGATTAAAAGGTATGAGCAATAGAGACAACTGAAATTTTGCCTTGAAACTGATTTCGGAGAATATGAAAAGCGCTTTCAAGCGTTGCACCCGTTGTAATTACGTCGTCTACAATAAGAATGTGCCTGGCGGTCAAAGGTATAGGTGCGCCTATTTGAAAATCTATTTTCCGACTATTCATTCGCTCCATGCGATTGCCTTTCGTTGCGCCTTTTCCAGACGTTTGCTTTTTCAGGATTGGCAGAATTGGCAGATGGGTTTCTTCGGATATTCCTTCACATAAGACGTGTGCTTGGTTGTATCCACGCTCTCTTTCTTTTATGGAATGAATGGGAATGGGAACTAATATATCCACGTCTTGCAGCCAACTCGTTTTTGCGATTCGTTTGCCCATCTCTCTTCCAAAAAAATGTCCCACTTGCATGTTCTTTTTGTATTTCAATTCATGAATGGCTCGTTGCTCAATGCTTTTCGGTTGGAAGAAGTAGAGCGATTGGACGCTATGAAGGTTCATGCGATAGCCCAGTTGAACATAGAGCATGTTGTTTTTTCGAATGAAGTGGTTGGTTAAATGAAGGTATTGTTGACAATAGAAACAAACCCCTTCTTCCTGTGTTGAAAGGCTACGATTGCATGCGCTACAAATACGGGGAAACCAGCAGTTCAATAGAATATTCGAAATCTTTCTCATAATTATGGCGCTAAGATGAAAAATGAAGTTTAAATTTGCCGCCTATGATTATTCAGGTTTTAAAGTCGAAAATTCACCGAGTAACTGTAACTGAGGCAGATGTGAATTATATAGGTAGCATAACAATAGATCCAATTCTATTGGAAGCTGCGAATATGATTGAAGGGGAACGCGTTCAAGTACTGAATTGTGCTAATGGTGAGCGCCTTGAAACGTACATCATTTTAGGTGAAAGAGGAAGTGGAGTTATCTGCCTAAATGGCCCTGCTGCATTGAAATGCACAGTTGGCGATATTGTAATAGTTTGTTCTTATGCTCATCTTGAATTCGAAGAAGCAAAAACGTTCAAACCGTGGGTTATTTTCCCAAATACTGAAACAAACACGTTGGTTTAATTCAACGATTTCTTGTTAAAAGGAGGGAAGTAAGTTGGCTTCCCTTTTTTATTTGTCAAAAGAAAATCATAAAGTTCCTCTGTTCTAAACATGCGTTCCAACGCGCCGTGATCATGAGTTTCGAAAACAGTGAATTTAACGTTTTTTCCGTCACATGATTTAATGCGCTCAACAATTTCATAGGACTCTCCAAACGGAACGGCCTTGTCACGTTTTCCATGCGCCACCCATACCGGTATCGTTGAAAGACGGCAAGCGTCTTTCGCGCTTCCCCCTCCGCAAAATGCCGCGGCGGCACAGAATATTTCCGGATATTTACCTGCCGTATGCAAGGTGCCGTATCCACCTAAACTCATTCCTGTAATTGCAATTCGAGAAGTATCTACACGATGCGTTTTTTCCAATTCACGAATACAGGCAACAACTTTCGAAGGTTCCCACGACTCACCTTTCTTGACTTGCGGAGCAATGATGATAGCAGGAAAACTTCTTCCCTTGTCAAGCTCGTGCACAAGTCCATAAGAACGTACGATTTCCAAATCAGTTCCACTCAAACTTCGTCCATGCAAGAACACAATAACAGGCCAAGCACTGTCCTTTTTTGCGTTGTAATTTTCAGGCTCGTAACACCAATAATGATAAGGTGCTTTAGAATTTTCAACTTTATATAATTTCGATTTCTGTCCGAAAGAAATTGCAATTATGGATAAGCAAAAGAATAACGCTGTTAACTTTTTCATTCGAGAATAAAACTAAAAATTTTGTTGCCCCTGGCGGGTTGAATAATTCTGTTTCCCCAAGCAATTGGAGAAGATTCAAACGTACATCCGAAGTTTTCGGAATAAAGGAGACTTCCATTCATTCCATCAATTAAATAAATAACACCTCCAACTGTCGGGACGAATAAAGTAGGGTAACCATTCTGGTCGTATAACGCTATTGGAGAAACCCAACTGTATTGAAGAAAAGGCACTTTGAAAATTTGAGTTCCTGTTTCCTTGTTCAGTGCAATCAACTCCCCAGCCCCGTTTACAGTGGTTCTGGAGAAAATCGCGTAGACCAAGTTTGATGCTTGATTCCTTCCAACGAGTGTTGTTGCAAGCACACCGCCGTTGTTTACTTTTTCTCCAACAGAAGAGTAACATTCTTTTTCAAATCGCCATACTTCCTTTCCAGTTAATCCGTCTAATTTCCTCAAGTACCCTAATCCTTTTGGACCTTGCTTGTCTACTTCATTTCCAATAAAAATAAACGGATTTTCTTTTTCAATTGAGATCACAGGCGAAGCGTCTGAATCATCTGTATTGAAGAAATGCCAGCGCGGTTGCATGGTGCGTAAATCGGCGCAAAAAACATTGCCTCCGTTATCAGTGAAATATCCCAATTGCTTGTAGGCACAAGGACTCGATTCAATTCCCTGATGGGCTGAAGCGGCAAGTCTATAGCGGAATTGATCAATTGCGCTGAACGAAGTGTCGCTGTAATTGGTTCTGTAAATAACGCCCGATTCTGTCGGCCAAATGAGTGTGGTGCTTGAAGTGTCTAGCAAAGGCGATGCATCGCATGCGCCCCATTTCCGAAGCGAAAAAGTAGAAGGTAAAATCTCTTCGTGAAGAAGCGATTGTTTTTTTAAGTGAAAGACTCTCCAAGCCATGTTGCCGCGATGCGGAATGCCCTGTCCAACAAAAAGTAAATCTTTGTTTTTCGGATCAATACTTGGCGTTCCTTTAATGGGGTTTCGAATGAAAAGAGGAGGACGAGTTTCTTCACCTGTTTCAAAATCGAGAAAGTATATTTTTCCAGATAAAGAAATTTGAATGATTTCTTTCAATTCATTCCTCGAAAGAAATTGCGGGTTCAAATTATTCAAATAAGAAATCTCTGATTTATTCCAATTCACCACAAGTGGTTGTCCTGTCCATCCTGCCCCGCCTCCCCAAAAACCGAAGGGGCCATTTAACGTGTCTGTGGCAGTCTGAAAAGACCAACTCAATGTAATTTTTTTTGGTTGGAAGGAAAGGCTTCCGCGGACCGGAGAGTTGCGCTGATTTCCTCCACGAAAGGTGAAGATACCCTCAGGATTTTCTTCATCAATTTCAAAATATAAATCTTGAATGTTTTGAATGGAATCGTTTTTCGATTCAATGGAAAAGGTTGTGTCGACTAACGATGTGAAATAGGTGATTTCCTTTTTAGTTGGAGTTGTTTTTTGATTTTCCAAATTAGAACTTTCACTAGAGGCATTCTTGCATGAATTAAAAAGTAAGACGATGAGGCACGAAAGAAATATGTAAGAACTTGCTTTTATCATGAAGTCTTACAAAGATAGTCACGAACCTTCCACTAAATTTGCGCTCAAATAATTCAAAACTATGGCAGCTTGGGAGAACAATGAGCAGTTCGCGAAAACGAAAGACGAATCCAATCCGTTAAAATTTTTGCGTGAGGAATACTTCATTCCGAAACATAACGGAGCTCCTATGTTATACTTCACGGGTAACTCGCTAGGGCTTCAGCCAAAAGGAGTGAAAGAATATTTGCTTCAAGAATTAAGTGACTGGGAAAAGTTCGGTGTGGAAGGACATTTCGATGCGAAGCGTCCTTGGTTCAGCTACCATGAGGTGTTAACCGATTCTCTGGCTCGCATAGTTGGAGCAAAAAAATCAGAAGTTGTTGCAATGAATCAGCTCACTGTGAATTTGCATTTGATGATGATAAGTTTCTATCGTCCTTCCGGAAAGCGCAACAAGATTTTATTCGAGCACAAGCCATTTCCATCCGATAGATATGCCTTTGAATCGCAGGCCAAACTTCATGGATTAAATCCAGATGACGTGTTAGTTGAAATGCAACCCCGCGAAGGAGAAGTTTTGATTCGCGAGGAAGATATTCTTGCGAAGATTAACGAGTTGGGTGAAGAGCTTGCTGTTGTTTGTTTCGGTGCAGTGAACTATTTCAGCGGACAGTATTTTAATTGCGAAGCACTCGCAAAGGCAGGACATGCAGTAGGTGCTAAAGTTGGTTTGGACTTAGCGCACGCGGCAGGAAACATTGATTTGAAATTACACGATTGGGATATTGATTTTGCTTGTTGGTGCAGTTATAAATATTTGAATAGCGGTCCAGGCGGAGTGTCTGGAGTATACGTGCATGAACGCCATCATGGAGAAGAAGTTTTGCGTCTTGCTGGTTGGTGGGGAAACAAGGCAGAGACAAGATTCTTGATGCAGAAAAATTTCGATCCAACACATTCAGCAGAGGCTTGGCAAATGAGTAACGCTCCGGTATTGAGCATGGCTGCTCATCGTGCCGCTTTAGATCTTTATGATCGCACGTCAATGGATGAGTTGCGCGCTCAATCGAAGGAGTTAACCGCATATTTGGAATTCATATTCGATGAGTTGAAAGCGAAAGGAGTATCTGTTGAACAATTGACTTCGCGCAACGAGAATGAAAGAGGCTGTCAACTTTCTATTCGCTTGGAAGGAAGAACGAAAGAGTTTGTTGGAGTATTGGCCAAGGAAGGGGTAGTAGTCGATTGGCGTGAACCAGACATCATTCGCATGGCACCTGTTCCGATGTACAATTCATTCCAAGACATCTATGCCTTTGGGAAAGTTATGGAGCGGATTTACAATTTGAGTTAATTCGAACCGAACAAGACTTTGCTTGATTCGTAGAGGAGCTTCAATGCTCCGAGGAGCATAACAATTGCAAATCCGAATTTCACTTTTGCAATAGGAATGTTGTGCGCGAATTTGCTACCGAAAAGTGCACCTGAAATAAATCCAGCACCAATAAGCAAAGCTGCAGTGGTATTCACGTTGCCCTGTTTGTAGTAATGCATTACGGCTAAGAACCCAACTGGAAGTAATAGCACAGCGAGACTTGTTCCTTGCGCTTGCAACTGTGTATAACCAAGAAAGTAAACTAAAGCAGGGACAATAATGAGTCCTCCGCCAACACCCACAAACCCGCTGAGCATTCCCGAGGCCATGCCAATAGCGAGAAGCAAGAAAACAACATATGCCGTAATTTCCATTTTCATAAACTCTGGGTGAAAGTTAGTCTTATTTTTAATTGTTCCACTTCAAACTTCCCTTATTTTTGTTGCACATAAATTGAAAACAATGAATTTTCCAGCTGAATTAAAGTACACGAAAGACCACGAGTGGGTTCGCATTGAAGGCGATATTGCTACTGTTGGCGTTACAGATTTCGCACAAAGCGAATTAGGTGATATCGTTTTTGTTGAAATTGAAACTCAAGGTGAAAGTCTTGAAGAACATGCAATCTTCGGAACGGTTGAAGCGGTTAAGACCGTGAGTGATTTGTTCATGCCAGTTTCAGGAACTGTAATTGAAGTGAATGCTGGATTAGAAGCTGATCCTGCTCATGTAAACAATGATCCATACGGAGCCGGTTGGATGATTAAAGTGAAATTATCGGAAGGAGCGGATTTAAGCTCATTGTTGGACGCTGCTGCATATGAAGCAATGGTTGGTTAATCTTCCAAGAAAATATTGGACAACTGCTCACATTTTGTGGGCAGTTGTTGTTTTCGGCCTACACGCCATGTCAAGCAAGTCATTTCCGAAAATTTCTTTCTTGGAATATTTAGGTCCAGATAAAATAGTTCACGCGTTTATGTTTTTTGTCGCGACAGTTCTTGCCATTCAATCAGGGTGGAAAAAAAAGACTGCAGCAATTGTTTGGACAGCTGCTGGTATGCTCCTAGAATTTTATCAATTTAATTTTACAACCGATCGCTCTTTTGATTGGTTGGATGTTCTTGCCGATGCTTTAGGAGTATTAATTGCTATAAAAATAGCATCACCCCGAAACACTCAGAAAAGCAAAGGTTATTCACATAAATCCTCTGAAACTTTTCCTTTTTAGCCAGGTAAATCTTTCAACCTGTGGTTTTAAATGTCTAACTTTGCGTCACTTAATCAATTCAAACGAGTATGTTTTTATTTACTTCTTGTCAAGCGGCAAGAGGTTGGAAAGATTTATTTAAAATCTCACTAACTTCTTTTTTGTTTATTTCCGCGTTATTTTTTGCTAGTTCTGCTTTAAGCCAGAATTTGATCACCGTTCCGTTTAACAATGGATTTGTTGGATTGAATACGGCGAATAACGCCGCAGACCAATGCTATTATTTTTCCGGAGTGGGGGGACTAGGTTGGACAAACGTTCAATTCACGCAGAATTCTCCAACCAATATTTTCGTTGCTCAGGGTAATGACATTATTGGTTCGGTTTTAATTACGGACGCCAATGGAGTTGAGTTCACTATTCCCGGTTTTATTAAGTGGAGGACGCCAAGTGGGAACAACCCTTCCACAATGGTTTTTAGTCCTAACGTAGGAAGTACCTTTACCTTGACCACAAATGGATTAAACGGGGCGTCGACCTATGTAATTAACGATTTGACATACATCGGTCTGACGTTTAATGGTCAAACTTTGACCATCTCACCGATACCAGGCACAGTAACAGGTAATGCTGCGACAAATGGCCTTTTAGATACTTTGAATGCTTATTTAGCTTCTTTCGCAGATATGTCTATTGCAGACGTTTCTGTAAATGAAGTAGCAGGAACTGTTACTATCACGGTGACTATATCAACAAGTGTATCGAGCATAGTTACTGTCAATTATACCACAAGTAATGGGACAGCGCTAAGTGGTCTTGATTATATGGCCGCAACAGGATCTCTTACTTTTCCTGTTGGAAGCGTTTCTCAAACATTTGCAATACCGATCACGAATGATTTATTAGTTGAATCGAGCGAAACGTTTACAGTTACATTGACCGATCCGGTAAACATCTCTTTGTTAGATCCTGTTGGTATTGTTACAATCGTTGATAATGATGTGGCTGTTGAAATTTGCAATGGGGTAGATGACAATGGAAACGGTTTAATCGATGAAGGACTGTTGACAACCTATTATGCTGATGCCGATGGAGATGGTTTTGGTAATTTAACGGTGAGCGTTCAGGCATGCACAGCTCCTGCTGGATACGTAATAAATAGTACTGATTGCAATGATGCGAATTCTTCAGTAAATCCTTCAGCGATTGAAGTATGTAATAGTGTTGATGACAATTGTAACGGACAAATTGATGAAGGATTATTAAGTACATTTTATGCAGATGTGGACGGTGATGGGTATGGAAACTCCACTGCGAGTATTCAAGCATGTACAGCTCCGACGGGCTATTTAACAAACAACACAGATTGTAACGACGCAAGTGCTTCTATCAACCCAACGACTGTATGGTACTTGGATGCAGATGGCGATGGTTACTATGTAAGCTCAAGCGTATCATGTACAAGCCCTGGCGCTAATTACAACACGACTGGCGGAATCAACGGCGACTGTGACGATACGAATGCAGCAGTAAATACGGCAGCAAC
>JBDLUS010000056.1:0-14834 GCA_039805165.1 Bacteroidota bacterium
CTTTCTGAACAAGATCGCGAATTGGTAGATAAGATTATTAGTTACATGGAAAAGAAATATATATCAGTTCCTATGAAGCTAGCGAAATCAGTACTTTTGGAAGAAGTACAAAAACATTAAATCCTTTGAATAGAACGATAGTAATTGGAACGCGTGGAAGTGATCTTGCGCTTTGGCAAGCGAATTACACCCAGTCGGCTTTGGAAAATTTAGGTTTCAAAGTTGAATTGAAAATCATAAAGACACGCGGAGATCAAATCCAACATTTGAGTTTCGATAAAATGGAAGGAAAGGGATTCTTCACCAAAGAAATTGAAGAAGCCTTGCTGTCTAAGAGCGTAGATTTAGCTGTACACTCACACAAAGATTTGGAAACAACTCCTCCTGAAGGACTAGTCATTGCTAGTGTTCCCATTCGCGCGAATGTTGAAGATATTCTTTTAATTAATAAAGATGCTGTAGCAACCGAACGAACATTCGGTTTGAAGGAAAACGCAATTGTTGGAACTTCTTCTGTTCGCAGAAAAGTTCAACTCGCGTTTCATTGTCCGCAAACAGAAGTGAAAGACTTACGTGGAAACGTGCCAACACGTATTCAAAAATTACGAGACAAACAATACGATGCGATTCTTTTAGCACGCGCTGGTGTGGAGCGCCTTGAATTAGATCTTTCTGAATTTCATGTTGAAGTTTTACCAGCTCAACAATTTGTTCCTGCCCCCGCACAAGGCGCCTTAGCGCTGCAATGCAGAGAAGGAGACGAAGAGATTCTTGCCATTTTGAATCATTTAAACCACCAGCAAACGGTTGAGTGTGTTCACATTGAACGTGAGATATTACGCCGTATGAATGGCGGATGCCAATTGCCTCTAGGGGCCCATGCGGTGAAGGAAGGAGAGACTTTTGTATGTCATTTGGCTTTTGCGAAAACAGTAAACGACCAAGTATCATATTTCAGTATGAGAAACGAAGAGCCACAACAAATCATTGATCATCTTTTAGGTCTTATTCAAACCACATGATAGATGTTTTTGTAAGTCGAAATGAAGAAGACGCAGCGGAATTGGTTGCGGAACTTTCCATGTCGAATTACACTGCTTTTTGTCAATCACTTATTTCAATTGAATATCTGCCTTTTCAAATTGAAAAAGACTTTGACTGGGTGTTTTTTTCTTCTTCTAATGGTGCCCGCTCATTCTTTAAACATGCTGCCAATGCGCATGCGAAATACGCTGCCATAGGACCTGCCACGGCGAATGCGGTTCCGTTTGAATGCGATTTTGTGGGTGAAGGAACAAACACAGAAGAGATAGCGCATATGTTTTTTCATTTAGCCGGAAGCGAGCGTGTTTTGTTTCCTTCGGCACAGGATAGTTTGAATTCAGCCGCAAGTTTTTTCAAAAAAGATCAGATCGAAATTGTTTCCACCTATAAAAAAACTCGTTTGGCAACAGGCCTTCCTGAAGCGCGGGTGTATTTGTTTTCATCTCCTTCCAACGTATTTGCTGCGCAGGAGAAAAATGATTTGTCAAAACTGAATTGCGTAGCTTACGGAACAGCAACTGCGAAAGCGTTGCAAGATGCTTGCGTGCGAAACATTCACTTAGTATCGTCGTGGGATCAAAAAGAAATTGCGAAAGATCTAAAGTCCTTGTTGTCTTAAAGTGTCAAAGACACACCACCAAAGTATAACGCAATAATTGCAGCGCCGAGTGCGATGCGGTAATAACCGAAAGGCTTCAATCCGTATTTGGTTAATAAGGCGACAAAGGTTTTGATAGCAATCAGTCCAACAATAAATGCCACGACATTTCCAATTGCAAGAAGTTTTATGTTCTCTGAATTGAAAAAATCAGGAACCTCTTCGTACGCATCTTTCAATTTGAAAACTGTAGCTCCGAGCATGGTAGGAACCGCTAAGAAAAATGAAAATTCAGCAGCGGCTTTTTTATTCAAACCTTGTGTTAATCCGCCTATCACCGTTGCTGCAGACCTAGAAACACCTGGAATCATAGCAATGCACTGAAAGAGTCCAATGACGAAAGCACTTTTGTAACTCGGTTCACGAAGTGAGCGTTCGCGAATGATTTTTTCAATAAACAAAAAGATAACCCCGCCGATTAAGAGCGCAATCCCAACATTCAAAACGTTTTCCAAAAGGTTATCTATTTTTTTAGAAAATAGAAATCCGAAGACAGCTGCGGGAATAAATGCAACGACAAGTTTGTAATAGAATTCAAGTGATTGAAAGAAACGTTTCCAGTACAAAACAACTACGCTAAGGATAGCACCAAGTTGAATGCAAACGATAAATGCTTTCGTGAATTCAGAAGATGGAACGCCCATGATTTTTTGTGCAATCATCATGTGTCCAGTACTTGAAATAGGAAGGAATTCGGTTAACCCTTCAACAATAGCAAGTATGATGGTTTGAAGAATGCTCAATGTTTCTCGATCTCTGAAGATTGGTTTTTCTTACCGCGATACATAATGCCAACGCCAATGGTAATGTATCCAAGGAGCACAACAATTGGCGCTACAGTAATACGACGTGCGCTAAAAAGTTCTTCGGCGTTGAACGTGTTTGGATCGGCAGAACCACCGCCACTCATTAAGATATATCCGAAAAGCACAATAGCCAAGCCACCGAGAATGATGTAGGCATTGATTTTCGTAAATGGAAACGATAATTTGTTCATAGCAAAATTTGTGAAACGAAAGTAATTCATTCAGTGGGCTTATCAAAACAATTTCAGTATTGAGTAACTTTGAACTCATGAAAAACCTTCTTCTTTGGCTTGCGCTTTCTGCCTTTTTCTCTTCCTGCAATTACTATTCAGTATATGTAAAGAAGCAAGCGGAGAATTTTGAAGAAGCTGGATTAGTTCGATACGGGTTATCAGAAGAAATTCCGAGTGTTACGTTAGATGAAAAGCATTTTGAATTCAAAACGGTATACATGACAAGTCCAGAGCTTGTCGATTCGAAAAAGCAAACGCTTCTTCTTATTCACGGCTATCAGGGCGGAGCTATTGCTCAATGGAGCTCAAACGTAGAAGAGCTTTCAAAATATTTTAATATTATAGCCCCTGATTTGAATTGTCATGGATTAACCTATTTCAGATCTGATTTCAGCATTGAAATGCAAGTGGATCTTGTGAATGAGTTACTCCTCATCAACAAAGAGAAATGGGCAAATGAGAATTTAATCGTCATTGGAAGTTCTTACGGAGGACTTGTGGGTGCTCGTTTCGCGGAAAAGTATTCGGAGAAAGTGAAGGCTTATGTGAGTTACGACGGTCTAACCGGATGTTTCAACAAGGTGTTTACCGACAGCATAGCCATGTCGGTAGGAGCGAAAGATGCAATAGCACTTTTGAATCCAACAACAGGAAAAGAATTGAAGAAATTGGCTTCTTTGGAGAAGCCTGTGCGTATTCCAAGTTTTATTTTGAATCAAGTGGCGGAGCAGCATTTTAAGGTCAGGCGTTTAAGTAAAATAGCTTTGTTGGAATACTTGAATAATCATGAAGCGGAATTGAACAATCACATCTTTCAATGGAAGTGTCCTGTCTATTTGGTTTGGGGGGGAAACGACAAAATTATTCCTCTATCCACCGCCAATTGCCTGAAGCAGAAATATCAGATTCCAGATGATCGTGTATTTGTTTATCCCAAAGCAGGTCACATCATAAACATGCAGAACCCGAAGGCCTTCAACAAATGGGTTATTGAGACCTTTTCAAATTAGTATCTTTGCAAAAAATTAATCTTATGTATCGTTCGGCAACCTGTGGTGAATTAAGAATTTCAGATGTAGGAAAGGAAGTTGTTTTGGCAGGTTGGGTGCAGCGCTCACGCGATTTAGGTGGAATGACTTTCGTGGATTTGCGCGATCGTTATGGTCTTACACAGTTGGCTTTCAACATGGATACCAATGCTGCTTTGTGTGAAGAGGCACGCAAGTGGGGAAGAGAATTTGTGGTTCAAGTGGAAGGAAAAGTGGTAGAGCGTTATTCGAAAAACGCAAACATGCCTACGGGTGAAATTGAAATTGAAGCAACAGGATGTAAAGTCTTGAATGCCTCGTTAACTCCGCCTTTCACGATTGAAGATGATAGTGACGGAGGAGATGATTTGCGCATGCAATGGCGTTTCTTGGACTTAAGAAGAAATCCGTTGAAGCAAAATTTAATGCTTCGTCACAAGCTTGGAATTGAAACACGCAAATATTTAGATAGTCTTGAATTTTTAGAAATTGAAACGCCTTATTTAATTAAGTCAACGCCGGAAGGTGCGCGCGACTTCGTAGTTCCAAGCCGCATGAATCCGGGTCAATTTTATGCATTGCCACAATCACCACAAACGTTCAAGCAACTGTTGATGGTAAGTGGTTACGATCGTTATTATCAGATTGTGCGTTGTTTCCGCGATGAAGATTTGCGCGCCGATCGTCAACCAGAGTTCACTCAGATTGACTGTGAAATGGCGTTTGTAGAGCAAGAAGATATTTTGAATACGTTCGAAGGATTGATTCGTCATTTGTTCAAAGCTGTTAAAAACGTTGATATTCCTGAGGTTCCACGCATGCTGTATTCAGAGGCTATGCGTTTGTACGGTAGTGATAAGCCTGATATTCGTTTTGGAATGACGTTCAAGGATCTAACAGATCTTGGACAAGGAAAAGGTTTTGGGGTGTTCGACAGCGCGCAAGCAGTGCTTGCGATTAACGTTCCAGGTTGTGCGAGTTACACGCGTGCACAATTAGACGAACTTACTGAATGGATGAAGCGTCCGCAAATCGGTGCAAAGGGTTTAATCTATGTTCGTTGCAACGAAGATGGAAGCTTCAAATCTTCTGTAGATAAATTCTTCGACTCAGATGCCTTAGCTGCATGGGGAGAGCGTTGCGAAACAAAGCCAGGCGATTTGATATTGGTATTATCGGGTGATTTGAATACGACTCGCAAGCAATTGAATGAACTTCGTTTGTTAATGGGTGGTAGATTGGGATTACGCAATCCGGAAGTATTCGCACCCTTGTGGGTAATGGATTTCCCGTTGTTGGAATTCAACGAAGAGGAAGGAAGATACTTCGCCATGCACCATCCGTTTACCTCACCGAAACCCGATCAAATTCATTTATTAGACACAGACCCAGGAGCGGTGAATGCCAATGCATACGATTTCGTTTTAAATGGTGTTGAAATTGGCGGAGGGTCTATTCGTATTCATGACAGAAATGTGCAAGCACGCATGTTCGACTTGCTTGGATTCACAAAAGAAGAGGCTCAAGCGCAATTTGGATTCTTATTGAATGCCTTTGAATACGGAGCGCCACCGCACGGTGGATTGGCTTTCGGATTCGATCGTTTGTGCTCGTTGTTCGGCGGTAGCGAAGGAATTCGTGACTTCATTGCCTTCCCAAAGAACAACAGTGGACGCGATGTAATGATTGATGCACCTTCAACAATTAGCGACGATCAACTTAATGAACTATCAATTGTTGTAAAAAAGTTGGAGAACTAAAAATTATTTGTATATTTGTCGCCCGTTGGAAATTTAACAACAAGAAATTATGAAACGTACTTATCAACCATCGAATACAAAGCGCAGAAACAAACACGGTTTCCGCAAAAGAATGTCTACCGCAAAGGGCCGTTTGGTTCTTTCATCACGTAGAAGAAAAGGACGTAAGAAATTGACAGTTTCTGACGAACGTCGTCACAAAGGAATCGTTCGCTTATAATAGCGTTCACCATATTGAACAACCGCTCAAATGTATTTTTGGGCGGTTTTTTTTTGAAATAAAAAATTGAATTATGAAGTTAATTACTGTTGGAACTGTTGCCTTTGATAGCATTGCTACTCCGTTTGAATCTCGCGAAAAGGTCATTGGCGGTGCCGCCACCTACATCTCAATGGCTGCAGCATATTTGAATGGGGATTGCGGTGTTGTGAGTGTAGTTGGAGATGATTTTCCAGAGGCATTCATGAATGAATTGAAATCGAGAGGCGTTGATTTAGCAGGACTTCAAATTAAAGAAGGAGAGAAATCTTTTCATTGGTCTGGCAAGTACCACTTGGATATGAACTCACGCGATACGTTAGCGACTGACTTAAATGTTCTAGCGACGTTCGAACCGAATCTTCCAGCCAACTACAGAGATGCGGAGTATGTAATGTTGGGAAATTTGGTTCCTGCTGTTCAAATTGCAGTATTGAATCAAATGAATAAGCGTCCGAAATTGGTTGTTTTAGACACCATGAATTTCTGGATGGATGTTGCGCGTGAAGATTTAGATAAAGTATTCGGCATGGTTGACGTTGTTACCATTAACGACGAAGAGGCTCGCCAATACACGGGAGAGCGCTCATTGAAAAAAGCCGCTGCAAAGATTTTAACCTTAGGTCCAAAGGCATTGATTATTAAAAAAGGTGAGCACGGTGCTTTGTTGTTCAGTCAGGATGAAGTGTTCTTCGCACCTGCTATGTTATTAGACGATGTGGTTGATCCAACAGGAGCAGGCGATTCATTCGCAGGTGGATTCATTGGCTATTTGGCTAAGATGAATGACACGAGCTTTACAGCAATGAAAAAAGCGATTGTTACGGGATCTGCAATGGCGTCATTTACTTGTGAGGACTTCGGCCCAGATGCTTTGTTAAAGGTGACTGAAGAGCAATTGAATGCTCGTGTGAACGTGTTCGGAGAAATGGTTCGGGTTTAATTCGCGAAGTAGGTCTTCGGATCAACAGGAACACTGTTCTTCCAAATTTCAAAATAGAATTGCCCTTGTCCGTTTGCGTTTTCGCCAACCCAACCAATTCCCTCTCCGGCTTTCACCGATTCACCATTTTGCTTGAATAGCACTGCTAAATTCTTATAAGCCGAGACCATGTTGTTCGGATGTTGGATGAGCACGGTGTTTCCATCGCTTACAGTATAGCTAGAAGAGATAATGGTCCCATCTAAAACCGATTTTACAGCCTCATTTTTTACCGAAGTCCAGTACACCCCTTTCTTTCCGAATTGAGGTTCGAAATTCGAGTTAATACTTCCAGCAACTGGAGGGAACAATAAATATCCAGCTTCCGGAATTTTCCCCGCTTGGGTTACAAAGACAGTACTTGCATGATCGAGCTCTTCACGAATGGCTTGATCTACATCGCTTATTACATAATTTAAGTCGACACTTTGTGAGCCTTTTGGCACACTATCCGGAATACTGGAAACCGGTTTTCCACCCGATAAAATGATTTTCAGATCGTTGAAATAATGTTCTTGGCTTTTCAGCACAGAGTTCAAAGAGTCCGCCATTAATCGTGCCTTACGAGCATCGGCGCGAGATTCGTATGAAGAAAAGTCTGGAATTAATACAGTTCTTAAAGGAGTAAAAGCGATGAGTGAATAGAACAGTAAGGAAAACACAACCAAAAATCCACCAATCATAACAATAACGTTCATTGGAGTAAGGCTGTATGAAAATCGTTCTTCGAAAGAATTTTCATTCAGAACAATTAGGCGGAAGGGTTTCTTCAGCTTTTTAAGAATTTTCTTTCTTTTCTTTTTCCTTTCCATCGCGGGCATAAAAGTAAGAAGAATGAATGAATGTAAAGGGAAATGCAATA
Source organism: Bacteroidota bacterium (assembly GCA_039805165.1). Lineage (GTDB taxonomy): Bacteria > Bacteroidota > Bacteroidia > Flavobacteriales_D > Sanyastnellaceae > CAIZGX01. Next base: position 7,633 of record JBDLUS010000056.1, read on the forward strand.
AATTCGCTTTCTGTCGTTAGAAAATCCGCATGCGCAAAAATTCAAATTTCAACACGAAAGAATTTCAACCTCAAAAGAGAGTTGATTTGCGCGTGATCTATGGTTTCGCAATTGTCATCTTCATTAGTTTATTCTTCGCAAGTTGTTCAACCAAGGAAGATGGAGTTGCTTATCGCGCGTATCACAATACGCTTGGGCATTACAATGGTTATTTCAATGCGAATGAATTAGTGAAGAAGTCTCAAATGACCTTGGCGAATGGAAGGAAGGACGATTACGATGAAGTGATTCCATTGTACAATTACGGCACAGTTTCTCAGAAGAAAGAGTTGATTCCAGATCTAGATAAGGCGATCAAGAAATGTGGGAAAGTGGTGAAGCGTCATACCTTGGTTGCAGAGTCTAAGAAAGACATGAAGTGGCCGGAGTATAACAAGTGGATGGATGATAATTACCACGTGATTGGTCAATCGAATTTGTACAAAGGCGAATACTATAAAGCGCAAGAGACGTTCAATTTCATTTCAAATAAATATTCTTCCGAGGCTGTTCAAATTCGTGCTTACATCTGGGCTGCCCGTTCTTATTTTTTAGAAGGGGATATTTCGAAAGCGAAGCAATTGTTACAAAAGGCCGATGGTTATGAAGATCTGCCAAAGGATTTGGCGCGAGAATTATATTTAGTAAAGGCTGAGTTTTTTATGATTCAAGGGGAGTATGGCGAGGCTATTGGTCCGCTTGAAAAAGGGCTAGCCTTGATAACGAAAAAAACAGATCGAATAATACCGCAGTTCGTGCTTGGGCAATTGTATGATCGCATGGATAAGTCTGGCGATGCGAAGGTAGCCTTTCAAAAAGTAATCAAATTGAAACCGCCTTACGAACTTGAGTTTCAATCGAGACTTCAAATGCTTCTTACGGACACAAAGATTTCAAGGAATTACAATGAGACGCAAAAGACATTGTTGGTGATGTTGGAAGATATCAAGAATGAAACTTACAAAGATGTCATTTATTACGCCCTGGGAACTGTTACCTTGGAATTAGAGAAGCGAAAAGAGGCAGTGGATTATTTTGAGAAAGCGCTGAAATTCAACAAAACAAATAAAAGCAAACGCCTGAAAATTTTCATGACTCTGGGCGATTTGTATTTCGCTCAAAAAGAATATCCGCAAGCTCAGGTCAACTATGACAGTGCATACCACAATTTGGCGGCAGATCATTCGCGTTACAAAGAAATTAAGGCAAGAGCATTGAGCTTAAACGAATTGGTGGGTTATTTAAACACCATTTCTGAAAAAGATAGTTTGATCTCGTTATGTGGGAAGCCAGCTGCTGAAATTGAAAAGACAATTTCGTCTGTTCGCGAGCAACTTTTAGTTGAAATGGCTGAAAAGAAACGCAAGGATGAAGAGGAGCGTTTGGCAGCGTTGAAAGGCGATGAGATTAGCGGTACTTTCTGGATTTACAATCAAGATTTATTGAAGCGCGGAAAGAATATTTTTGATGATACTTGGTCTGGTCGTCCATTGAAAGACAATTGGCGAAATCAGAGTTTGTTGGTGATGATGATTGGTGAAAAGGACGAGAGTATAGTTGAAGTTTCAGAAATAGAAAGCGCAGGGGCCGAAGATCCGAAGTATAAAGTTCCGTCCATTGACGAACTTCGTTCGAAATTACCTTGTGGGAATAGTGCTGCAATTACCGAAATGAAAGGTGATTTGGCAGAAGCCTATTACTTATCGGGTCTGGTTTACAAAGAGAAATTGGAAGACATGGACAATGCAATGTCTTCATGGGAGAATATGATTGCGAAATGCGAAGAAGGGGGTTTTCATCCTTTGGCATATTATCAATTATTCCGCGGCTGGTTAACCAAAGAAAAGGAAGAAGGCTACACCCAAAATCCTTTTTGTTCTACATGCAGTTCAGTTTTCTGGGGAAATCAGATTAAATCGAAATATCCAAATTCAGATTGGGCCTTGTTAGTTGACAACCCGAATTACATGAATGCCGAGCAAATGCGCAAGGAGGAAGAGGAGAAGAATTACACTAAGGCATACAATCAATATGTGACTAACCATCCTTATGACGCTGTAACGACTTGCACAAAGGCAATTGCAGATCGCCCTACGAATCATCTGATTTGCCAATACCACATGTTGAAAGCAACGTGTTTAGGAAAAACGGAAGTTGCGTTTGGAGTAAGAGAAAATTGTGAAGCTGAATTAAAAGCGGTAGTTGCGGGTTGTCCGAATACCGAAATGGCAACTCAAGCTGCGGAGATGTTGAAGCAGTTGACTTCAGGAGGTTCTCCCAAAGCTACAAGTACAGTAACTACTTCGAATTACATTAAGCAAGATGAATCTGAGCACTATGTCGTGGCATTGGTTGATACGAAAAATATCAATTTGAATAAGGCGAAATCAGCAACTTCAGATTTTACCAAGACATACTTCTCAGGTTTCGATTACAAAGTGAGTAACACCATGTTCAATGAACAAACAACTTTCATTTTGGTGAAGTCGTTTGCTAATTTGAAAGATGCCAGAGATTATTTTACTACTTTTGTGAGTGACAATGATTTAATTAAAGAATTAGATCTTGCAAAAAATGAGAAATTCATCATAACCAAACAGAATTATCTCGAATTATTTCGCTCTAAAGACTTCAAAGGTTACTTAGAGTTTTTTACCAAAAACTATTGAACTATGTTATCAAAAGGAAACACATCTGCAAGACCATCAGAATCATCTTCTGAAAATGCAATCAACAGAATTGTTGAAGGAACAGTAATCGAAGGGGAAATCCGCTGCGAAAGTAATATTCGTATCGACGGTGTTTTCACTGGCAACATTGGTACAAAGGGTAGATTGGTCATTGGTCCTACTGGTAAAATTGACGGCAACGTGATTTGTCAAAATGCCGAAATCGAAGGATTCGTTAAAGGAAAATTGAATGTGCAACAATTGCTTTCTTTGAAGAGCACTGCGCGTGTTGAAGGCGATATTTTCACAGATAAGTTGGCTATTGAGCCTGGAGCAGCATTTTCTGGAGCTTGTTCAATGGGTCAAAAACCAAAGGATGCGCCTAAGCCTGGTACTCCTGGAGCTCCAACAACCCCGTCTTCAAAATAATTCATATTAATCCGTCTATTTTAAAATACTCGTCATTAGCCACTCAAATGGCGTTAACCATTGGTTTGGGGGTATGGGGAGGACGTAAACTAGACGCATATTTTCAAAATGAAAAGCCAATGTTAACATTGGTTTTTTCTGTTTTAGGTCTAGCGGTATCGTTGATTGTTGTAATAAGAAGTGTCTCAAAGAAATGAATCGATTTATTTTTTCTAATGTGATTTTCGCTCTGCTGTGCATGAGTGTCATTTATTTTTCAAGTTTGAAATGGACCATTCCATTAACATTCATGGCGGTTCCCATTGTTTTTGCCGTGTTGAACGTAATTATGTTCAAATGGGTGAAAGGTGCCGTTGAAAAATCTCCAATGAGATTTGTCAATGCATTTATGGCCACTGTTACCGTGAAATTACTATTTACTGCAGTTGTCGTTGCCGTGTTAATTGTCTTGTATCCCGCGTCGAAAGCGCCATTGGCGTTAGGGACTTTCTTTATTTATCTAGGGGTTACTGTTATACTTTCAAGGGCCTTGCTAAAGATTAAGTAAGTATTCGAAAAGTTTTTGTAGAAAAAATTTCGTACGTGCTTAGTGTTGATTACTTTTGCACCGCCAAAAACGGGTATGTGATGGTGAGACTATATCAAATTCTTTTCATAATAGGATTCTTAGGAATGACATCGGTTGCTATTGCGCAGCACGAAGGACATGCCTCTGAACCAGTTGCTCATGATCAAGTATCGGTTGAACAACCTGTGCATGCTAATACTGATGCACACGCAGACACAACAGCTCACGCAGCTCATAGCGAAGCGGCTCATGGCGAAGAACATGCTAAAGAAGAATTTAAAATTGGTGAAATGATTATGCATCACATTTCAGATGCGCATCAAATTCACTTGGGCGGAAGCCTTTACATTCCCCTTCCGGTAATTATTCTTCACGAAGGGCATTTAGATATTTTCTCTTCAAGCAATTTCTACTCAGTTAACGAGCACGGAGAATTAGATTATCACGATTACAAAGGATATCGCAATCACCACGAGATGATTGAATTCGTTGGTGAAAACGCTTCTCATGATGCACATGGACACAAGGTAATGGACTTTTCTATTACGAAGTCTGTATTCGGAATGATGTTGGTGATTGTTTTAATGATTGTTCTTTTCCGCTCTGTAGCGAACAAGTACAAGCGTAACGCAGGAAAGGCACCTTCAGGATTCCAAAACATGATTGAGCCATTCATCTTGTTTGTTCGCGATGACATTGCATTACCAAGTTTAGGTAAGAAGAAGGCTGCACGCTACACTCCATTCTTATTGACTGTATTCTTTTTCATTTGGATGTGTAATATCTTGGGTCTTATACCATTTCTTGGTGGATTCAACATTACGGGTACATTGAGCATTACTTTGGTTTTGGCTGCAATCGTATTCATCATTACAAGCGTTAGCGGAAACAAACATTATTGGGGTCACATCTTCTGGCCTCCGGGAGTACCTGGTTTTGTGAAAGTTATTCTTGTTCCTATTGAGTTCATGAGTATCTTCATTAAGCCTTGCGTTTTGATGATTCGTTTAACTGCGAACATAACAGCAGGTCACATTATTATTCTTGCATTCGTAGGTCTTGCATTGATGTTTGGACAACAAAGTCCAGCTGCCGGATACGGTGTAGGAGTAGGATCAGTATTATTTATGGCATTCATGTATTGCTTGGAAATGTTGGTAGCATTTCTTCAAGCCTATGTATTCACCTTGTTAGCAGCGTTGTATTTCGGCGATGCGACACAAGATCATCACCATGAGCATGAGCACGATCATGACCATGAAATTCAACACGCACACTAAATTGTAAATTCTCAACTCAAAAAATAAACAACATGGAATTTGTAAATCTCTTAATGGAAGCAGGCATGGGTCAAGGTTTGGCCGGAATCGGAGCAGGTATCGCAGCAATCGGTGCTGGTATCGGTGTAGGTAAAATCGGTGGATCAGCGCTTGAAGGTATGGCTCGTCAACCAGAAGCAGCTGGTGACATGCGTTCAAACATGATCGTTGCAGCAGCGTTGGTAGAAGGGGTAGCTCTTTTCGCTGTTATCGTTTGCTTGTTAGTAGCTTTAGGTTAATCATAGGCGCTTAGCGCTAAACACACATATATCCATGGAAGGATTACTTAGTGTATCCGTAGGTACCGTATTTTGGGCCTCGGTTGCTTTCTTGTGCGTGCTTGTCATTATGAAAAGAATGGCATGGGGACCTATCATGAGTTCTTTAAAGGACCGTGAGGAAGGTATCGCTAATGCATTGCGTCAGGCAGATCTTGCTAAGGAAGAAATGAGTCGTTTACAAGCGAGCAACGAAGATCTTCTTCGTGAAGCACGCAACGAACGCGACCGTATCTTAAACGAAGCGAAGGCTATGTCAGATAAAATGCGCAACGATGCTGTAGGTCGTTCGCAAGAAGAGGCAAATCGCATTATTGCTAAAGCTCAGACTGAAATCGAAAATCAAAAACAAGCCGCCATTACTGATTTGAAAAATCAAGTGGCAGACCTTTCAGTTCAATTGGCTGAAGTGTTATTGAAAGATTCGTTAACAGAAGAGCAAAAGCAAAAAGCGTTGAATCATTCGTTAATTAAGGAATTCGGAGCTAACTAATATGTCAAACATTCGCCTGTCATCGCGTTACGCGAAATCGTTGATTAGCCTTGCTGCAGAGCGAGGAGAGACAGATGTCTTGTTGAAAGACATGTTGCATATCTCTGCCAGCATTCGTGCGAGCAAAGATTTGCAGGTTATGTTGGCCAGTCCAGTTATTAGCGGTGATAAAAAACTCAAAGTATTGTTTTCAGTATTTACTGAATTGAACAAGACCACGCATTTGTTTATCGACTTAATCGTGAGCAAGGGACGTGAAAGTGATTTGGGTGAAATAGCTCAATCATTTGTTCAACAAGTGAAGTCTGGAAGAAATATTTTCGATGTGGAATTGATTTCAGCGGTTCCTGCCGATGACGCCCTTCGTGCCGAAGTTTCAAAGGTTGCAAAGAGCATTTGTGGTGGTGAAGTTGAAATCACTGAAAAAGTTGATTCAGATTTAATAGGTGGATTTATCCTGCGTGTAAACGGAATGGAATACAATGCATCGGTTTCAGGTAAACTGAAAAAAGTTAAAAAAGATTTTTCAAAAAACCCGTTCGTCCCAGCGTTATAGTGGGATTAAAAACTATTTGTTATGGCAGACATTAAACCTGCGGAGATTTCAGCAATCCTTAGAGAACAGTTAGCTGGTCTAAAGACCGAAACTGAGTTGCAAGAGGTAGGTACCGTTCTTCAAGTTGGAGATGGTATTGCGCGTATTTACGGTCTTTCAAATGTTCAATCAGGTGAGTTGATTGAGTTTGAAAATGGCGTTCAAGGTATTGCCCTAAACCTTGAAGAAGATAACGTAGGTGCTGTATTGTTAGGTCCTTCTGGAGAATTGAAAGAAGGTGCTAGCGTTAAACGTACAGGAACTATCGCTTCTATCAAGGCCGGAGAAGGTATGCTAGGTCGTGTTGTAAACACACTTGGAGAGCCTATCGATGGAAATGGTCCTATTACTGGTGATTTATATGAAATGCCACTTGAGCGTAAAGCTCCTGGGGTTATCTACCGTCAGCCAGTAAACGAGCCACTTCAAACAGGTATCAAAGCGATCGACGCGATGATTCCAATTGGACGTGGACAACGTGAGTTGATCATTGGTGACCGTCAAACAGGAAAAACAACTGTTGCGATTGACACCATCATCAACCAAAAAGAATTTTACGATAAAGGTGAGCCTGTATACTGTATTTATGTTGCTTGCGGACAAAAAGGTTCTACCATCGCAGGTACTGTAAAAACATTGCAAGATGCAGGTGCTATGGCATATACAGTGGTTGTTGCTGCAACAGCTTCTGATCCAGCACCACTTCAATTCTACGCTCCATTCTCTGGTTGCGCAATTGGAGAGTACTTCCGTGATACTGGACGTCCAGCATTGATTGTTTATGATGATTTGTCTAAACAAGCGGTTGCTTA
>JBDLUS010000057.1:0-20119 GCA_039805165.1 Bacteroidota bacterium
ACCGCTTCAAATCAAGTTGGTTCGCTATTTTAAAGACCAGAAATGCTTCAAAAAAAATCAAGGCAAGATTCGTCCAAATAATTGCCTGCAGACCAAATTGAGCGATGGGAGAAAACAACACCGTAAACACTGGTTTGCCCCATTGATTTAAAAGCAGATCGTGATGAATCCAAGAATACCTGGACATTTGATAGTGGGTAAAAGTATCTGCGCCTCCGTTAACGCCATTAGCCAACAATACAAGCAGCACATAGATGCTCCCTGCAATTGCAAACACTTTACCTTCCGGCTTACTCCAGATTCTAGAAAGCGTATTCATTAAGCCTTAACGCTTACTGATTTCACATTGGCGATAAAATCGTCGAATAAGTATCTTGAATCGTGTGGACCAGCGCTTGCCTCCGGATGGTATTGAACTGAGAACACAGGCTTTGATTTCAATCGAATTCCAGCAACGGTATCGTCATTCAAATGCACGTGCGTAATCTCAACATCTGCATTGTTTGCAATGCTTTCTCTTGAAATAACAAAACCATGGTTTTGACTAGTAATTTCGCCTTTACCCGTAATTAGATTCTTGATAGGGTGATTAACACCGCGATGACCATTAAACATTTTAACCGTATTCAACCCTTGACTTAATCCAATGAGTTGATGACCCAAGCAAATTCCGAAACAAGGAATTCCTGTTTCAATAATTTTCGCTGTCAGTTCTATCGTATAAGGCATTGCCGATGGATCACCGGGGCCATTTGAAAACATAACACCATCGGGTCCCCATGCTTGAATTTCTTCAAGGGTTACATTCAAAGGAAATACCTTTAAAAAAGCACCGCGCTCTTCAAGACAACGAAGTATATTCAACTTCACCCCGAAATCCAACACCGCGATCTTAATTTCAGAATCAGGATTTCCAAATTCAAACGCCTCTGAACATGCCACTCGCGAAGCCAGTTCAAGTCCATCCATGTTTGGGGCCTGACTTAACATCACTTTCAAATTATCTAGATCAGAAATTTCTGTTGAAATAAGGCAATTCATTGCGCCATTTTTACGAATGTGCCTAACCAAAGCTCGGGTATCCAAATCGCATATTCCAACAACCTTATCTCTCACCAGATAATCTTGCAAGGTACCTGCCCCACCTGCACGGCTGGCAACATCTGAGAATTTCTTAATGATTATCCCGGAAACTTGACATTTCGAAGACTCAACTTCATTGGAGTGAACGCCATAATTCCCAATATGGGACGTAGCCATAACCAAACATTGACCGAAGTATGACGGATCGGTAAATACTTCTTGATAGCCAGTCATTGCTGTATTGAATGCAATCTCGCCAGTTGTAGTGCCCTTCGCGCCGCAACTTTGGCCATAAAAAACGGCACCGTCTTGGAGGAGCAGTACCGCAGGTATAGATTCTTGTCTCATTAAAGGACAAAGTTAAGATTTTCCAATAAACATTATAATTGAACTTTTCAACAAACTACGAATTAGTCGTTGGAATTGCTCTAGCAATTTCTCTATTGAAGTTATAGGTCCAACCCAATGTGAATCCAAAAAACGCAAATGGTCTTCGGTAAAGTCTTTCTAAGCGTGTTGAATTAGTTTCTCTAATCTCTCTTGAATATCCAGCGTACATCATAGAATTCGCGCTCCAATTGTACTTCAATTTAATATTCGCAGTATAGTAATTATACTTCAACTTCAAAGCGTCAAGGTCAGTATCAGCTTCTGTGTAAGCCGTTCTTCTCTTGTAATTTCTAAAGTTCGCCTGAAGGTCTCCGGATACACCAATTTTATGAAAATACCAGTCCCAAACCAATTTGTTATTCCATTGAGAAAAAGAGAAGTCAGCGACATTCATGTCTGACTTTTTCTCAAGTTCCGTTGCGTAAGAAAGATAATGATCGTTATCTATTTTGTATTTTATAGATGCGAATATCGAATTGTAATTCCAGTCTATCAATGCATTTGGAATAAACTCGGATTCAAGAGACTTAAAATCATAACGTTTAAATGCATAACCAACATTCAAGAAATTGATTTTATTAATCCAGTATTCTGCCTCGAAACTCAACAAATATTGCATGTGTGTGAAGTTTCTTCCGCTCGCCATTGTTTTATAAGACTTCCATCCGGATTCGATGTCTGCACCTATCCTTAATTTTTTATTGACTCTGTAATATGCTTCAGAACCTCCAAATAAATACCAATAATCATAGGTATTTACACCGTCATCAGTGAGTATATCTATAGTAAGCTTTTTGGTTTTTTCTATCCCTGCTCTTGGAATAAACGTAAAGTCAGTATCTACTTTAAACTTGTAGTCAATTGAATTCTTGATTATGTATGTGTCAATGTCATCTATTGTTGCGTAATTGATTGATTGAAGGGATGTATTCACACCTAATAAACCCCCTCGAGAGTTTACTCTTTCAAATCGATTGGTTAGACCAATCTTGTTGAAGACATCTCTTTTGTAAATGGCAAATTTGCCAATCGTATCAATCCCTGGATTTGCTAGAATCGGAGGCGACAACAATATATTTGATGCGTAGCCTACTGCCTGATACGGCTTCAACTGCCATCTAATTTGTGCACTTACCACGGAGGAAAGCACAAAGAGCAATAACAGTGAAAAGCTAAACTTTTTTATCATTTGGGAGATCTACTTAAAACTTATTTCGCCGAAGACACGAATTGAACCTCGGCAGGTTCTTCTTTCACTTCTGCCCACACTTGTGAGATAAAAGCTAAAACTACAATTACCCCAACCAAAGCAATGTAAGGAATGAATGTTTTAAATACTTTTTTAACGTATTTCATACTTTTAAAAATCTATTTTCTCAATTACTTTTTTCAATCCGATTGCATTTACGTTTTGAATTTGCATCCCTGGTCTCGAGTTTATCTCAATAACCATTGGCCCTAGTTTCTCATCGTAAACAATATCAATCCCCAAATAATTTAACGGAAAAGCCTTCGCTGTAGCGATACTAATTGCCAGTGTTTTTTCCCAATCTGGAAGTTTCATTCCTTCGAATAAAACCTTACTATCCGGATGTCTTGAAACCATTTCATCCGTTAATTGATTATATCCTCGGGTTAATTTTCCGGTCTCCAAGTCAACCCCTAAGCCAATGGCACCTGCATGCAAATTGGCCTTTCCATCGGACCTTTCGGTAGGCATACGCAACATTGCCATTACAGGTTGAGCCTTTAATAAAATAATTCTAAAATCAGGAACTCCTTTTTTGAAAATTTTATGAAAATCAGAGTGCGGCATCAAACGATACTCAATGATTACTTTATCATACAACCTGCTCGAAAACTTTCCGAAGAGAATATTAGCAATGTGCATTACCAACAACTTTCGAGTAAACATTTCTCCTGAAGGCGTTTGCCAAACATTGTCTTCAATTCTTTTCAGAATAAGAATCCCTTGCCCTCCATTACCCATTGCTGGCTTTATAACGACGTCTTCTAAGTGCAAGACACTATTTAACTTCGCGTCGATGTCTCGCATTGATTCGATAATGCAATAAGTCTGAGGTGTCGGAATATTATTCTCCTCCAAAACTTGCTTACACAATGCTTTATCATTCGCGAATTTGCGGAACTCACGTGGATTAAGTCGATTGATAATTCGGTAATTCCTTTCGTTCATACCAATAACCTTTGACTGTAATTCTAATATTCTATCCAAATATTTCATAGGAGGTACAAAAATGACCCCTCTGTCCCTCTGAAAGCAAGTAAAATGTTGTCTATAACGTCCTCTTTTATCGAATTTGAATATGAGACACTTGCATTCAAGAATAAAAGCAGTCTAAAAAAAAGGGACCGAAGTCCCTTATCAAATTTTTGATTAATACCAAGTTTTATCTAAAGATTTAAAGCGCACAATCTCTGACATTCGCAATCCAATCCAAGTTCCGAGTGACAAATTAATGGCGATAATACAAAGGAATAATTCCGGAAATATCATGAAGATGTATGCGAACACAATTGACTTATAAATCACGAAACAAAACGAACTAACCAGTAAGGTTTTCAAAGCGAGTAAAAAAGCCTTTCCGTACCCCTTATCTGTAGATGTTTTTATAAAGCGCTCAGTTGCGAAAGTAAGAATTACAACAGGGAACAAAGAAGTCTTAAGCAATAATGCGATATCCCATTTAAAACCCAGGTAAATCAAGAATAAAAACACACCCTCAACGGTAGTTAATATAATTGCTAACTTGGGAAGAGTTAAAAGCCCTAATTTACCCAAAGGAAAGTGAAACAAGCCCGTACTCGCAATCACGATGACGAATAGCAATGCTCCAAAGAAAAATCCTGTTGATAAAAATGACATGGCAATCAACATAGGTAGAAATGTACCAAATGTCGAAATTCCTATGGCATTTCTGAAAATAGTAATTAGCATTGCTGCCAAAGGTGTTAAAAGAATAATAGCCAAAATATTCAATGGCATATCATTCAAATTGAAAATCTCTGTAAAGAATAGTAATGTCATAGGAACAGACAAGCCGTCTTCTAATAACTCTGGATTCAAGTAAAGGTCTTTAGAGATTTTAGTCTTTAAACTATCAGGCTCTTTGTACGACAACGCCTCAACAGGCCCTAAATCGATATAAGAAGCTGGTTTTTCAGCAAACAATCCTTTCGGCACATCAAAGGGCACCCAGACCTCTCCAACTTGAACCTCGACCCACGTTTTAAGGTTTGGCGCTTCTTCAGATGCGTCATATCCACAGACAACACGAAAAGTAATATTTTCTGCTTTCAATTTCTCCTCGAAATTCAATTGATCCCCGTTCGCCTCGTAAAAAGACCGAAATAAGAAGTCCTTTAAAAAGGTATTTCTTTTTTCATCGTAGTATAAAGTTGGATCAACTTGATATTTGATTGCCTTTCCTCGAAATTCATAACTATACGAAATCCCTTGTCTGCGTGAATGTGGATTAATCTTAAGGCAGCGTTGTCCGTCTAAATCCCGAACAAAGAAACTGGCGGCACTTGATTGTATATGCTCATTAGAGATTCGTTGGTGGAAACTTTGAGAAGGCAACAGCAGATTGGTTGTATCCCGATCACTTCTCTCAGTCCTAAACTTCTGATTTACGACTAATCGCTCCTTGGCTATTGGCTTACCAAAAAGGGCATTTTTGTAGAACGTCAGCTTAAATCCTACAGAAATTAATGGTAAAAGAAAAAGCAGCAAAATCACTATATTGAGTTTTGCTGCTCTTCCATTTTTCATTTTCAACTAGTTGAAAATTATTCCGATGACGCTGAATCGTCTTTTTTCTTTCTTGTCTTTTTTGGCTTAGCTTCCGCATCAACCTCAGTTGCTTCAATTAAATCTGTACCTGCTTCAACAGCTGCATCATCAGTTTTCTTGGCAGCACCACGACGTGTGCGTTTCTTTGCAGTCGCTTTTTCAGCTTCCTTTCCGTAGATGGTGTTGAAATCAACAAGTTCCATCATACACATTTCAGCGTTGTCTCCTTGACGGAATCCAGTGCGAACGATACGGGTGTAACCACCTGGACGTGTTGCGATTTGCGGAGCTACTGTTCGAAACAACTCTGTAACTGCTTCTTTGTTTTTCAAATAACTGAATACAGTTCTTCTATTGTGAGTGCTATCTGCCTTCGACTTAGTGAGAAGTGGTTCAACATACTTACGCAAAGCTTTCGCTTTAGCAAGAGTTGTATTGATGCGCTTGTGCTCGATAAGTGAGTTAGCCATATTAGCTAGCATTGCACGACGGTGCTCTGCCTTTCTACCTAAATGGTTATTCGTTTTTCCGTGTCTCATAATTGTACTTTCTTCTACTGAATATCAGCAGGGGTTAATCTCTATCCAATTTATACTTTGCAACGTTCATTCCGAAGTGCAAACCTTTGCTTTCTACTAATTCTTCTAGTTCAGTAAGTGATTTCTTACCAAAGTTACGGAACTTCAACAAATCGTTTTTGTTGAATGAAACTAAATCTCCTAAAGTCTCAATATCCGCTGCTTTCAAGCAATTCAAAGCACGTACACTCAAGTCCATATCGACCAATTTGGTTTTCAACAACTGACGCATGTGTAATGAACTCTCATCAAATTCTTCAACTTCCCTCTTGATTTCGGTTTCAAGCGTGATACGCTCGTCACTGAACAACATGAAGTGATGAATTAAAATTTTCGCCGCCTCTTGAAGAGCATTTTTTGGAGTGATTGAACCATCACCTTGAATTTCCAAGATCAACTTTTCATAGTCAGTCTTTTGCTCAACACGGAAATTCTCTACCGAAAACTTCACATTACGTATAGGCGTAAAGATTGAATCGATGAATACTGTTCCTACCGGAGCACTTGACGTCTTATTTTCTTCAGCCGGTCTGTATCCACGACCCATACCGATAGCTAAATCGATACGAAGTTTCACTTTTGGCTCCATGTTGCAGATAACTAAATCTGGGTTCAACACTTGAAATGCAGAAGTGAAATTGCTTATATCTCCAGCTTTGAATTGTTCTTGGCCATTGATGCTGATTGAAACTTTCTCGTAATCTGTTCCTTCAATTTGGCGTTTGAAGCGTACTTGTTTCAAGTTAAGGATGATTTCAGTAACATCTTCCACTACTCCCTTGATAGAAGAAAACTCGTGATCTACTCCTTCAATTTTAATTGAAGTAATAGCGAAACCTTCTAGAGAAGAAAGAAGGATACGACGTAATGCGTTTCCAATCGTTATTCCGAAGCCTGGTTCTAAAGGACGAAATTCGAAAGTACCCGTAAAGTCATTGCTTTCTAGCATTACGACTTTGTCCGGTTTTACGAAATCTAATATAGCCATTGAGTTGATTTTAAATTAAGGATTATTTAGAGTACAATTCGACGATTAACTGCTCGCGAATGTTTTCTGGGATTTGAACACGCTCAGGGTACTTCATGAATACACCTTCTTTGTTTGAATCGTTCCAAGCCAACCAATCGAAATTTTTACGTGTCGCTAAAGACATCGTAATAGACTCTAAAGATTTTGATTTTTCACGAACTGAAATGCGATCTCCTGGACGTAATTGGTATGATGGGATATTAACAACGTTACCATTTACCGTGATATGGTTGTGAGAAACCAATTGTCTTGCACCGCTGCGCTTAGTAGCTATTCCTAGACGGAAAACAGTATTATCAAGACGTGATTCACACAATGCCAAAAGGATTTCCCCTGTAACACCTGGACGAGCAGACGCTTTTTTGTACAAGTTTGAGAATTGACGCTCTAGAATACCATAGGTATATTTCGCTTTTTGCTTCTCAGTTAACTGAATAGAATATTCACTCTGTTTTGCGCGGCGCTTGTTAGGACCGTGCTGTCCTGGTGGGAAATTACGTTTTTCTAGTCCTTTATCAGGTCCGTAGATTGCCTCACGAAATCTTCGTGCAATCTTTGTTTTTGGGCCAATGTATCTTGCCATTTCTTTTTCTTCTAAAAATTAGATTCTTCTTGCTTTTGGAGGGCGACAACCGTTGTGAGGTAGTGGAGTCGTATCAACGATTTCCAAAACTTCAATACCAACTGTGTTAATGGTACGGATAGCAGATTCTCTACCTGCTCCAGGTCCTTTAACAAACACCTTCACCTTTCTAAGACCAAGATCATGGGCTTCTTTTCCGCATTGCTCAGCAGCCATTTGAGCGGCGTACGGAGTGTTCTTTTTAGAACCACGGAATCCCATTTTCCCTGCCGATGACCAAGAGATCACCTGTCCAGAATTATTGGTTAAACTAATGATGATGTTGTTAAACGTGGACTGAATATGGGCTTGACCCATAGCTTCCACCACCACATTCTTTTTTTTCTTTTTTTCTACTTTGGCCATTTCTCTTGCCTTAGCTTATTGATTATTTAACTGCTTTCTTTTTATTCGCAACTGTCTTACGCTTTCCTTTACGGGTACGAGAGTTGTTTTTTGTGCTTTGTCCACGAAGTGGCAATCCAGAGCGGTGACGAACACCTCTGTAGCAACCGATGTCCATTAATCGCTTAATGTTCAATTGTGTTTCAGAACGTAAAGCTCCTTCCACTTTCAATTCATCGGTAATGAAATTACGAATCAAACCTAGTTCATCATCGTTCCAATCTTGAACTTTCTTATCATAAGAAATTCCAGCTTGTTCCAAGATTCTACGCGACGTTGAACGTCCAATTCCGTAGATGTAGGTGAGTCCGATTTCACCTCTTTTGTTACGCGGTAGATCTATACCTGCAATCCTTGCCATAGTTATTCTTTATTTTAAGGAATTATCCTTGTCTTTGTTTGAATTTCGGGTTTTTCTTGTTGATTACATAAAGCTTTCCTTTTCGGCTAACGATTTTGCAGTCAGCTGAACGCTTTTTAATTGAAGCACGTACTTTCATATCTCTACTACTTTATTATTTATATCGAAAACAAATTCGACCTTTTGTTAAATCGTAAGGCGACATCTCCACTTTCACTTTATCTCCTGGAAGAATACGAATGTAGTGCATTCTCATTTTCCCGGAAATGTGAGCTACGATGATGTGTCCATTTTCAAGCTCCACACGGAACATTGCATTTGACAATGCCTCAACAATGGTCCCGTCTAGTTCTATCGATGTCTGTTTCGCCATTCAGTTTTTTATTATTTTTTTGCAGCTAAAGCCGCGTCTATCTCTTCAAATGAAGACAACTTTACCGCTCCCCCTTTTCCAACTGCCACTGTGTGTTCAAAGTGTGCACTTGGTTTTCCGTCTTGCGTTTCTATTGTCCAACCGTCTTTCAATTGTCTTACGTTCTTCGTCCCCAGATTGATCATTGGCTCTATTGCCAACACCATTCCTTCTGTCATAACCAAGCCATGCCCTCTTCTCCCGTAATTCGGCACTTCTGGTGCTTCGTGAAGTTGTATGCCAACTCCATGGCCCACTAACTCTCTTACAACACCATATCCGTTTGTCTCTGCATAATGCTGCACAGCGTAACCGATATCGCCTATACGTTTTCCAATTGCGGCTTGTTCGACCCCCAACTCTAAGCACATTCTCGTTGCATCTAATAATTTTTGTAAATCATCAGATATTTTTCCAACTGCGAATGTAAATGCAGAATCTCCCCAAAACCCTTCCCACAACACTCCAATATCAACAGAGACAATATCTCCCTCCTTCAATGGTTGCGTATTTGGTATTCCATGAACCACGGCATGATTGACACTTGCGCAGATTGAATTGGGAAAATCATGGTATCCAAGAAATCCTGGATATGCACCATGATCTCGAATAAACGTTTCCGCAACTTTATCTAGTTGCAAGGTTGTTACACCTGGTTCAACGATTTTGGCAATTTCTGCCAACGTTTTTCCTACAAGTAAAGAACTCTTTCGGATGGCGTTTATCTCATCCTGTGTTTTTAAAACTACCTTTTTGCTCACAGCTTAAACGGTGTAACCACTGCTCGCAACATTCCCACTGTTTCTTCCTCTCACTCTTCCCGATTGCATTAACCCGTCGTAGTGACGTGAAAGCAAATGACTCTCGATTTGTTGAAGTAGATCTAAGATTACTCCAACTGTAATTAACATCGATGTTCCTCCAAAAAATTGGGCGAACATCTGTGCTTTTGTTAATGACAAAGTCAAAACTAGAGCAGGCAAAATTGCGATAAGGCCGACAAAGATACCACCAGGAAGGGTAATACTCGACAAAACTCTATCAATAAATTCTGCGGTATCTTTTCCAGGCTTAATTCCAGGTACAAAATTACCGTTTCTCTTCAGGTCATCTGCAATCTGATTTGGATTGGTAACGATGGCTGTGTAGAAGAACGTAAAGAGAATTATCATTAACATCAGTACCACGTTGTACCCAACTCCTTGGAAATTCGTTAATGAAGCCAAAACCTTATTGTTTTGTAACATTTCCGTATTGCTCAGCAACATAGGAACCATCATTATCGCTTGAGCAAAAATAATTGGCATTACTCCAGCAGCATTGACACGCAAAGGAATATAACTTCTAGCACCCTCACCTTGCGGAAGGTGGCTACCACCAGCAGCCATTTTCGCCATTTGCACAGGAATTCTGCGCACCGCTTGAATGATTGCAACTGTCACCCCAATTACAATAACCATAACGGCTATTTCAATTAGGAAGAAGAATGAAGTTTGTTGACTGAATTCTTGAGCAAATGCTCCAGGGATATCAGACAAGATACCTGTCATGATAATCAACGAAGTTCCGTTACCGATTCCTTTGTCGGTTATCTTCTCACCTAACCACATTACAAATAATGTAGAACTTGTTAAGATGATAATCGAAGTGATCATCCACATTGGACTGTTCACGTGGGCGTCCGCCGGTACGTATTGAGCAAGGTAACCAGGTGCTTGCACCATAGCGATACCGATAGTCAGAAAACGTGTCCATTGATTGATTTTACGACGTCCGCTTTCACCCTCGCGTTGCAATTTCTGAACTGTAGGGACAGCAAGCCCCAACAATTGAATAACAATGCTAGCTGAGATGTAAGGCATTACACCGAGAGCAAAAATTGAAGCTCTGTTGAACGCACCACCTGTGAAAAGACCTAAAAAATCTGCGATTGAACCTGATCCAGCCGCATTTGGGTCTTGCATTTTCACAGCATCTATCCCAGGAAGAAGGACATAAGAACCAATTCTGTACACCAATAGGATACCTAAGGTGAAAAGAATTTTCTTACGAAGTTCTTCGTGATTCCAGATGTTTCTTATTGCCGTAAAAAACTTTTTCATATAATGTTCGCTGTTCCGCCCATTGCTTCGATAGCCGCTTTAGCAGTGGCTGTGAAAGCGTGTGCTGTCACATTTAATTTTCCTTTTAATTCGCCACGACCCATCACTTTTACAAGGGCCTTCTTGCTGCAAATTCCATTTGCTACAAGTGTATCAAAAGTAACCTCAGATAGGTTATGCTTATCAACTAACAATTGTAAAGTATCAAGATTGATTCCTTTGTATTCAACGCGGTTTAAGCTCTTGAATCCAAATTTAGGCAAACGTCTTTGAAGAGGCATTTGACCACCTTCGAAACCAATTTTGCGCTTGTTACCAGAGCGTGATCCAGCACCTTTGTGACCACGTGTAGAAGTTCCACCGTGTCCAGAACCTTCACCACGACCGATACGCTTTCTGTCCTTAATAGAACCTTCAGCTGGCTTTAAGTTATTTAATTTCATCTCTTCTAATCGTTATTTGTATTCCACTTTCAAAAGGTGACTCACAGCGCGAATCATTCCTTCAATGTTTGGTGTCAATTCTTTCTCTACTGACACGTTTAATTTTTTGATACCCAAAGCTTCGATTGTAGCCTTTTGACGTTTTGGACGATCAATAGCACTTTTAACTTGGGTGATAACAACTTTCGCCATAATGGTATGGATTATCCGTTAAAAACTTTTTCTAATTGAATTCCGCGAATACGCGCAATTTCCTGAGGTGTTCTAAGTGCTGCAAGCGCTTGAACTGTAGCCTTAACTACGTTGTGTGGGTTTGAAGAACCTTTTGACTTAGCCAAAACGTCTTTTACTCCAGCAGACTCTAGTACAGCACGCATTGCACCTCCAGCGATAACTCCAGTTCCCAAAGAAGCAGGCTTCAAGAAAACACGAGCGCCACCAAACTTACCTGCAATCTCGTGAGGGATAGTACCTCTGTGGATTGGAACACGTACAAGACCTTTTTTAGCATCTTCAATTGCCTTAGTAACGGCCTCAGCAACTTCTTTGGATTTACCCAAACCGTGACCTACTACTCCGTTTTCGTTACCTACAACAACAATCGCTGCGAAACCAAATGTTCTACCACCCTTGGTAACCTTAGTAACACGATTAACGCTTACTAAACGATCTTTCAATTCTGTTTCGCTAGCGCGAACTACTTTTCCTTCTAGCATTTGTATTAAAATTTAAGTCCGGCTTCGCGAGCTGCTTCAGCCAAAGATTTTACACGTCCATGATACAAATATCCACCGCGGTCAAAAACCACTTCTTCGATACCTGCTGCCTTAGCTCTTTCAGCAATTGTTTTACCTATGATACGCGCTTGCTCAATTTTAGCAATGTTTTGCGCTTCTTTCATAACATTAGATGACGCCGACGCAAGAGTTACCCCCTGGTTGTCATCTATGATTTGAGCATAAATCTGTTTGTTACTGCGAAACACACTTAAGCGTGGTTTAACATCAGTACCTTTCACTCTAGCACGTATGCGAGTGCGTATTTTAGCTCTACGAGAATCTTTTGAAAATGCCATTGTATTATCAATTATTTAGCTGCTGACTTACCCGCTTTCTTGCGAACAAACTCACCAACGTAACGAACACCTTTTCCTTTATATGGCTCCGGAGTACGAAGCGAACGAATTTTTGCTGCAACTTGTCCAATCAATTGCTTATCGTATGACTCTAGTGAAATCTGAGGATTCTCCCCTTTTTCTGCTTTCGCCGATACTTTAATCTCTGATGGAAGTTCAAACACAATAGGGTGGCTATATCCTAATGTCAAGTTCAATTTTTGACCTTCAACATTTGCACGGTAACCAACACCGATCATTTCTAAATCTTTCTTCCAGCCCGTGCTAACACCAACAATCATGTTGTTGATTAGTGAGCGGTACAATCCGTGTTTTGCACGAACGTCTTTGTGGTCACTTGAGCGTGTGCAAACAATCTCAGTTTCGCCGATTTCAATCGTAATTGAAGACTCAACCGCTTGAGATAATTCACCTTTTGGCCCTTTTACCTTGATAACACCATTCGCCAATTCAACGCTAACGTCTTTGGGTAATGGAATTGGGTTTTTACCTATTCTTGACATGGGTCAATTTTTTTCTAGTTCTTAATATACGTAACACAATACTTCTCCGCCTACTTTCTCTTGACGGGCTTTCTTATCTGTCATTACTCCCTTCGAAGTAGACATAACCGCAATTCCGAGTCCGTTTAACACACGTGGCAACTCTTCAGCGCCTGCGTATTTACGGTGTCCTGGAGAAGAGATTCTATCGATTTTAGAGATCGCAGGTTGCTTTGATTTCAAATCGTATTTTAAAGCGATTTTAATCACACCTGGAGCACCTTCTTCGAATTTGAAATTCAAGATATATCCTGACTCGTGAAGGATTTTTGTAATTTCCTTCTTCAAATTGCTAGCCGGAATCTCTACCACCTTATGGCGAGCTTTCTGAGCGTTGCGAATTCGAGTCAAATAATCTGCTATTTGATCAGTAACCATGTTCTTCTTTTCTTAATTATTACCAACTTGCTTTTTTAACACCTGGGATCAATCCGTTTAGAGCCAATTCGCGGAATTGGTTACGACATAATCCGAATTGACGCATGTACCCTCTAGGCTTACCTGTTAACATGCAACGGTTGTGAACACGCACAGCGCTACTGTTTTTTGGAAGTTTTTGAAGTGCATCCCAATCACCTGCTGCTTTAAGCTCTTCGCGCTTCTTAGCATATTTTTCAACCATTGCGATACGCTTACGCTCGCGGGCTTTCATTGATTCTTTTGCCATTCTTTCTAATCTTATTATTTTACGAAAGGAAATCCGAATTCTTCAAGAAGAGCTTTAGCTTCTTCGTTAGTTTTTGCATTCGTAACGAAAGTGATATCCATTCCGTTGATTGCTTTTACCTTCTCCAAATCAATCTCTGGGAAAATGATTTGCTCTTTCACTCCGAAAGTGAAGTTTCCGCGTCCATCGAATCCTGAAGATTTCACTCCACGGAAGTCACGTGTTCTTGGAAGAGCAACTGCGATCAAACGATCTAAGAATTCATACATGGTATTTCCACGAAGTGTAACTCTTGCTCCGATTGGAACGCCTTTACGCAATTTGAAGTTAGAGATATCCTTTGTAGAATAAGTTGCCACTGCGCGTTGACCGCTAATCAATGTCATTTCTTCTACAGCTGCATCTACTAATTTCTTATCTGCAGTAGCCTTACCAATACCTTGGTTTAGGCAGATCTTCGTGATGCAAGGAACTTGCATGCTTGAAGAATATTCAAAACGTTTCTGAAGGTTAGCTTTAACTTCAGTTTCATATTTTGATCTTAATCTTGGTTGATAGCTCATTTGATTACCTCCCCTGATTTTTTAGAGATTCTTACTAACTTTCCTTCTTCGCTGCGGATCTTACCAACACGTGTTGCATTTCCAGCCGCATCGATTAGCATTACATTGCTAATGTGCAGGGCTGCTTCACGCTTTTCAATTCCGCCTTGAGGGTTTTGTGCAGAAGGTTTACGATGACGGGAAATCATATTTACCCCTTCAACAGTAACTCTGTCATTGTCGCGATCTACTGCAATCACAAGTCCTTTTTCACCTTTGTGATTACCGGCAGTTACCACTACCATATCGCCTTTTTTTATTTTGAGTCGCTTGAACATCTCGCTATCTATTTACTTCGTTTATAGTACTTCAGGAGCCAAAGAAACAATTTTCATGTAGTCTTTCTCACGCAATTCACGAGCCACTGGGCCGAAAATACGCGTTCCTCTCATTTCACCTTGTGCGTTTAACAACACAACTGCATTATCGTCGAAACGAATGTAGCTACCGTCTCCGCGACGAACTTCTTTCTTCGTGCGAACAATAACTGCTTTCGAAACAACACCTTTTTTCACGTTACCGCTAGGCATGGCATCTTTAACAGTAACCACTACTTGGTCACCTACTGATGCGTATCGACGACGGGTACCACCCAACACGCGTATTACGAGCACTTCTTTTGCCCCGCTGTTGTCTGCAACCTTAAGTCTGGATTCGTTCTGTATCATATCCTTCTAATCTTTATTCGATTATTTCGCTTTTTCAATTACTTCAACCATTCTCCAGCGTTTAAGCTTACTCATTGGTCGAGTTTCCATAATTTTAACTACGTCACCTACTCCACATTCTCCGGTTTCATCGTGAGCCATGAATTTCTTCGTTTGCTTTACGAATTTTCCGTATTTCGGGTGCATAATTTTCATTTCAACTGAAACAACGATGCTCTTATCCATCTTGTTTGATGTAACAGTGCCTGTTCTTTCTTTTCTTAGGTTCCTTTCCATGATGAGTAGGATTAACGGTTGTTTTTCATTTCGTTGATAACCGTGTGAATTCGCGCTATTTCGCGGCGCTTCGCACGCAATACCATTGGATTTTCTGTTCCTGCAACTGTGTGGTTAAACGACATCTTTGCAAGTTCTGCTTTTTTCTCCGAAACTTGATTGTTCAAGTCTTCAATGGTCATATTTCTGTAATCTGATGCTTTCATGTCTTATTCGGTATAATCTGGACGAACAATAAATTTAGTGCGGCAAGGCAATTTCTGTGCTGCCAATCTCAATGCTTCTTGAGCGGTCTCCAAAGATACACCTTCTGCCTCAAAAAGAATTCTTCCTGGTTTAACTACTGCTACCCAATGGTCAGGAGCTCCTTTACCTTTACCCATACGTACCTCAGCTGGTTTTGCAGTGATTGGCTTGTCTGGGAAAATACGAATCCATACCTTACCCTCACGCTTCATGAAACGTGTTAGAGCTACACGGGCTGCTTCTAGCTGACGTGAAGTGATGAATCCTTCGTCCATGGTTTTGATAGCGAAGCTACCGAAAGCCAATTGCGATCCTCTGTAGGCAATTCCTTTGATTTTGCCTTTCTGTTGCTTTCTATATTTGGTCCTTTTGGGCTGTAACATAATCGTAATGTTTTAATATTATCTTCTTCCTCCGCGGCGATCGTTTCCACCACCGGCGTTAGCTGGGCGCTTTTGTTGTTGAGCAGCTTGTCCGAAGTTTGGAGAAAGATCACGCTTTCCGAAAACCTCACCACGACAAATCCATACTTTCAAACCGATACGACCGTAGCTAGTGTGAGCTTCTGCATGATGATAATCGATATCTGCACGAAGAGTATGCAAAGGAGTACGTCCTTCTTTGTAGGTCTCACTTCTAGCAATCTCTGCTCCGTTTACACGTCCAGAAATTGTAACTTTGATTCCTTCTGCACCCAATTTCATTGCTGAACTGATAGCCATTTTAGTTGCTCTTCTGTAAGAGATACGTCCTTCAATCTGACGACAGATACCTTCTGCTACTAAACGAGCATCGATCTCTGGACGTTTGATCTCGAAGATATTGATTTGAGCGTCCTTTCCAGTAAGCTTTTTCAATTCTTCTTTCAACTTATCTACTTCAGAACCTTGTTTTCCGATGATTACACCTGGACGTGCTGTGTTGATAGTAACGGTTACCAACTTAAGCGTACGCTCGATAATAATTTTCGATACTGACGCTTTTTTCAAACGCGCCATCAAGTATTTGCGGATTTTATCGTCTTCAACGATTTTCTCTCCGTAGTTTTTTCCACCAAACCAATTGCTGTCCCATCCCTTGATGAAACCTAAACGAAGGCCTATTGGGTTACACTTTTGTCCCATTTCTTTATCTCTATTAATTATTTTTTATCGAGAATGATTGTCACGTGATTGCTACGCTTGCGAATGCGATGCGCTCTACCTTGAGGAGCTGGACTGATTCTTTTCAAAGTGCGAGAAACGTCTACACGAATTTCTTTCACGATTACATTTGATTCAGCAATATCGCTTCCTTCGTTTTTAGCTTGCCAGTTTGCGATAGCAGAGCGTAAAAGCTTTTCGATAGGCAATGCATTTACCGTGCGAGTGAACTTTAAAATATTCAAAGCAGCACCTACTTCTTTTCCACGGATAATATCTGCTACCAAACGCGTCTTACGCGGTGATGTTGGATGATTGTTCAATTTAGCGATGGCAGTTTTTTTCATCTGCTCTTTTATCGCGTTGGCCATTTCTCTTTTGCGAGCTCCCATAGTTTTTCTGTGTTTATCGGGATTGTTCGTTATTTTCTATTTCCACTGTGTCCACGGAAGGTACGTGTCGGAGAAAATTCTCCTAATTTGTGACCTACCATATTCTCTGTAACATATACAGGAATGAATTGCTTACCATTGTGCACAGCAATCGTCAACCCAACAAACTGGGGAGTAATTGTTGAAGCACGGCTCCAAGTTTTGATAACGCCTTTCTTAGCGTTTTCTTGAGCATCATCTACTCGCATTTGAAGCTTGTAGTGTACAAAAGGTGGTTTTTTTAGTGACCTAGCCATTTCTCAATTATTTCTTTCTACGTTCAATGATAAATTTACTTGACGGCTTTTTGCTTTTGCGCGTCTTTAATCCTTTAGCAGGCGTTCCTTTGCGTGATCTTGGGATACCTCCAGACTGACGTCCTTCACCACCACCCATTGGGTGATCAACCGGATTCATTGCAACACCACGAACACGTGGACGACGACCTAACCAACGGCTTCTTCCTGCCTTACCTGAGCGAGTCAAGTTGTGCTCTCCGTTAGAAACGGTTCCGATTGTAGCGATACATTTCGCTAAAACCTTACGAGTTTCACCTGATGGAAGAGTAATGATTGCATATTCACCATCACGAGCACTCAATTGTGCGTACGATCCAGCGCTTCTTGCCATTGACCCACCCTTACCTGGACGCAACTCAATGTTGTGAATAACAGTTCCCAAAGGAATTTCACTCAAAGTCATTGCATTTCCAATTTCAGGTGCACTTCCTGTTCCGCTTGAAAGCTTCATACCAACAGTTAACCCTGCAGGTGAAATGATGTAGCGCTTTTCTCCATCAGCGTATTCCACTAAAGCAATACGAGCTGAACGGTTCGGATCGTATTCGATTGTCATTACAGTACACTCAATACCGTGTTTATCTCTTTTGAAGTCGATAAGACGGTAGTTGCGTTTGTGACCACCACCAATCATGCGCATGGTGCGCTTTCCTTGGTTGTTACGTCCACCTGTCTTCTTTAATGTTACCACTAAAGGCTTATATGGACGGTCGGTCGTCAACTCTTCGAAAGTGGAAGCCACTTTGAAGCGAGTACCTGGAGTTACCGGATTTAATTTCTTAATGCCCATTTCCTCTTCTGTTAGATGTTAGAATAAAAATCGATTGTTTCACCTGCAGCCAACTTCACGATAGCCTTCTTGTAGCTTGCGCTTCTTCCAGAAACAATCCCTGCTTTTGTATAACGGAACTTGTTCTTACCGTCATAACGAATAGTGTTGATTTGCATAACTGTCACACCGTAGTTCTTTTCGATCGCTTTCTTGATTTCAATCTTGTTAGCGTTCAATGCTACCACGAAGCCGTACTTGCCTTGCTTTTCTTGGATTCCGGTCATTTTCTCCGTAACCAATGGTCGAATAAGGATTTCGCTCATGACAGTTATTTTTTAAGAATGTTAGTTACCATTTCGTGTGCGTTACCTACGAAAACAACTTGGTGGCTGTTCATAATGTCGTAAGTATTCACCATGCTAGCGATTTGCACGTTAGCGCCCTGGATATTACGAGAGCTTAAATAAAGACTATCGTTTCTCTCTGGGATAAGGATAAGCGACTTGCGGCTGTTTAAAGAAAGATTCTTTAATACATTCAAAAACTCGCTTGTTTTTGGTTTCTCGAAAGACAAAGCGTCTACCAACATGATACCGTTTTCTTTTGCCTTGTAGCTAAGAGCTGAAGCGCGAGCTAAACGTGTAGTACTTCTGTTTACTTTGATATCGTATGCTCTTGGACGTGGTCCGAAAACGCTACCCCCTTGACGGAACAACGGATTCTTTGCACTACCCTTACGAGAGCCACCTGTACCTTTTTGTTTGTGTAATTTCTTCGTAGAACCGTGGATCTCACCTCTGTGCTTAGTCTTGTGCGTTCCTGTGCGTTGAGCAGCTAGGTAACGTTTAACATCTAAGTAGATCGCGTGATCATTCGGTTCGATTCCGAATACTTCTGCGTCAAGTTCAACGGAACTTCCCGTCTTTTGACCTTGTATGTTGAATATATCCAGTTTCATATTACTTCACGATATAAACGGTTGAACCATTGTAACCAGGGATTGCACCTTTAACGAGAATTAAATTCTCATCAGCCAATACCTTAATTACCTCTAAATTTTGCAAAGTACGTTGGTTTCCACCGGTACGACCTGCCATGCGCATTCCCTTGAATACACGTGATGGATCAGATGATGCTCCTAACGAACCTGGCGCACGTAAACGGTTGTGTTGACCGTGTGTGCTTTCTCCTACCCCACTGAAACCATGGCGCTTTACAACACCTTGGAAACCTTTACCTTTTGACGTTCCGATCACATCAACGTTCTCTCCCTCGGTAAACAACTCAGTGATCGTTACAACATCACCTAAGTTCTTTTCTGTTTCGAAGTCGTGGAACTCTGCGATAAAACGCTTTGGAGTTGTTCCTGCTTTTTTGAAGTGACCTTGCATTGGCTTAGAAGTGTTTTTCTCCTTCTTTTCGCCATATGCTAGCTGAACAGCGGTATAACCGTCCTTTTCCAAGGTTCTAACTTGGGTCACTACACATGGACCAGCTTCTATCACTGTGCATGGGATGTTTTTCCCAGCGGCACTGTAGACGCTAGTCATACCGATTTTTTTACCAATTATGCCTGGCATGTGTCTGTGTATTTAATTGTTAAACTTTGATTTCTACTTCTACTCCGCTAGGCAATTCTAGCTTCATTAATGCATCTACAGTTTTCGATGAAGAGCTGTAAATGTCTAGCAAACGCTTGTACGAGTTCAATTCGAACTGCTCACGTGCCTTCTTGTTCACGTGTGGTGAACGAAGAACTGTGTAAATGCGCTTGTGTGTTGGCAACGGAATTGGTCCGTTCACAACAGCCCCGGTAGACTTTACAGTCTTCACAATTTTCTCAGCAGACTTATCTACTAGGTTGTGATCGTAGGACTTTAATTTGATTCTAATCTTTTGAGCCATCTAGGTTCTATATATTATGCGTTTTTGCCTTTTGCTTTTGCTATTACTACTTCAGCTACGTTGTTTGGAGCTGGTGCGTAGTTGTTGAATTCCATTGAAGAAGTCGCACGTCCAGAAGTAATTGTACGAAGGTCAGTAACATATCCGAACATCTCAGACAATGGAACTTTACCAC
Source organism: Bacteroidota bacterium (assembly GCA_039805165.1). Lineage (GTDB taxonomy): Bacteria > Bacteroidota > Bacteroidia > Flavobacteriales_D > Sanyastnellaceae > CAIZGX01. Next base: position 20,104 of record JBDLUS010000057.1, read on the forward strand.
TAATTACTGTTGCTCC
>JBDLUS010000058.1:0-2850 GCA_039805165.1 Bacteroidota bacterium
ACGAAGAAGGTGGTGGTTTCTCACTAAGAAAGAGAATGAGATACAGAGTTAGAATGAGATAATAAGAAAGGAGCTTTAACGGCTCCTTCTTTGTTTCTTATCGCGTTCTTGTTTGAATTTCATCTTCGCTTGCAGCGATTTCTTTTCGTGGAATGCGCCTTTGAATTCAGGGTCGTCTAATCGCTTTTGGCGATCTATTTCTCGGGCTTGCTCTTGCTTTTCTTCAGGCTCGGTCTTTTCAATATGAACAACTTCAGGGATTTCGAAAACAGGAATGGTTTGACGAATAATTTTCTGAATGTTGGTCAAATGATATTCTTCCGACATATCTACGAAACTAATGGCAACGCCTGTTTTGAATGCGCGACCTGTTCTTCCGATGCGGTGAACGTAGTCTTCATAATGGCCGGGAACTTGAAAATTCACTACGTGAGAAACTTCGAAGACATCTATGCCTCGTGCGGTAACGTCTGTGCTTACCAAGATGCGAACGTTTCCATCTTTGAAATCCTTAATCGCGTTCATGCGCGAGTTCTGTCCTATGTTGCTGTGAAGGAATCTAATCTCGCCCACATTGCTTCGCTCCATGAATTTTCCCATGCTTGTGGCATCGGCTTTTGTGCGGACAAAAACCATTACTCGCTTCATCTCATCTCCTTCCAAAAGGTGCATGAGCAAGTTCAATTTCGTCTTGAAGTTTGGAACCATGTACACTCTCTGTTCCACGGTAGTAGCAGGAGTCGCTTGTGGCGTTACTTCAACACGTGAAGGGAACAAAAGGAAGTTGTCTGCGATGCGTTCTACTCGCTCAGGAAAAGTTGCAGAGAACAACAATTGTTGTTTTTTCTGCGGTAGCTTTTCTTGAATTTCACGAAGCTGCGGCCAGAATCCCATGTCCATCATACGGTCACATTCATCGAGCACTACGTGCTTAATTTTCTTCGGAATAATTACGCGCTTCGCGTAAATCTCTAGAAACCTTCCAGGAGTAGCAATAATGATGTCCACTCCTTTTTTAATAATATCTATCTGTGTCTTCGGACCAACGCCGCCATACAAGGCCACGTAGCGAAGCTCTGTGTACTTGCAAAGACTTTGAATTTGTTCTTCCACCTGAACCACCAATTCTTTGGTTGGAACAAGGATAAGCGCTCTTGGCTCGTCGCCTTGCGGATACTTCAGCAATTGCAACAAAGGAAGCACATAGGCCGCCGTTTTCCCGGTGCCGGTTTGTGCGATGCCAATGACGTCTTGTCCGCCCAAAACCCGAGGAATAACTTTCACCTGAATTTCGGAAGGAGACTCATACCCCAACTCTTTAACAGCATCTAAAAACTGTCTCGTTAACTTTAACTCTTCGAACGTCATTCCACAAAGGTAACCTTCTTATCTTCGTGTCCGAAAATCATTTTCAATGAAAAAAATATTTATCGCCTTTATTGCGCTTGGCCTTACTGCTTGGTGCTATTTTCAATTCAAAGATCAGGTAGCTCAACTTCCTAAATCGGAAACCGAAAACGGTCCTTTCGAATACGAAGTAGATCGCTTTGCCGACATTCGAATTCTTCGTTACAAACTAGACGGATTCGATAAGTTAACCACCAAACAAAAAGAGTTGGTGTATTACCTAACGCAGGCAGGCCTTGCTGGTCGCGACATTATGTGGGATCAGAACTGCAAGTACAACTTGGAAGTTCGTAGCATTTTCGAAAAAGTTTACACGACTTACAACGGCGATAAAACGTCTGAAGAATGGTTGAATTTGGAAACTTATTTGAAGCAATTGTGGATGAGCAACGGTATTCATCACCATTACAGCAACATTAAGCACACGCCAAAATTCAGCAAGGAATATTTCACTACAATTTGCGCTGCTACTAGCACGCAGGTTTCTGAAGAAATTATGGAAGTAATTTTCAATCCGAACGTTGCTGCAATGAAAGTTGAAAGCGATGCATCGAAAGGATTGGTTGAAAATTCTGCTGTGAATTTCTACGAAGGCGTTAGCACGAAAGAAGCCTTTGATTATTATGCATCGAAGGAAGTTGCTGGCGATCGCGCTCCATTGTCTTATGGCATTAACGCGAATCTTCGCAAAGAAAACGGCGTTATTGTGGAAGATGTATATCGCGTGGGAGGCAAATACAGCGCTGCTTTGGAGCAGGTTGTATTCTGGTTGAACAAAGCTGAAAAGGTTGCTGAAAACGACAAGCAAGCTGTTGCACTCCGTAAGTTGATTGAATTCTATACAACAGGAGATTTGCGCACTTGGGACGATTTCAATATTCAATGGGTGAAAGCCACTGAAGGAGATATTGATTTCATTCATGGATTTGTTGAGGTATACAACGATCCTCTTGGAAAGCGTGGTTCTTATGAATCTATTGTTGAGATTAACGACTTCGAAGCGAGTGATCGCATGAAGGTAATGATGCAGAATGCACAATGGTTCGAAGACAACTCCCCTATCCTTCCAGAACACAAGAAGAAAGAAGTAAAAGGAATCACCTACAAAGTGGTGAACGTTGCAGGAGAATCTGGCGATGCGAATCCTTCAACTCCAATCGGAGTGAACCTTCCGAATGCACAGTGGATTCGAGCTATGCACGGTTCGAAGAGTGTGAGTTTAGGAAACATTGAAGACGCTGCGAACAACGCAGGTGGTTCAGGCATGTTGAAGGAATTTGCGAATGACGAAGAAGAAATTGCACGTGCTGAAAAGCACGGTGCAACTGCTGGAAAAATGCACACTGCTATGCATGAAGTTATTGGTCACGCAAGTGGACAATTGGAACCTAATGTTTCGGCAAGTTCACAAACCTTGAAAGAGTTCGCTTCAACCATTGAAGA
>JBDLUS010000059.1:0-8981 GCA_039805165.1 Bacteroidota bacterium
AGGTTGGGTTACGGAATCTACTTTCAGCAGTTGTTCCATTCAGAAATCCTACTTCCCCACCTGCAATTGTAGTAACATTTCCGTTTGTGTCTATTTTTCTGATTGCATTGTTACCGGTATCTGCAATATAAATATTTCCCAATTGGTCTATTGCAATTCCCTCTGGCGCAAAAAATTGTGCGTTCAAAGCGGGACCATCTGAAAACCCGCCCGTGTTTGTCGTACTTCCAGCATATGTGCTTACTATTCCGTTGGTATCGATTTTTCGAATTCTGTGATTCCAAGTGTCGCAAACAAACAAGTTTCCAGAATTATCGGATACGATATCACTTGGGAAAGAAAATCTAGCATCTAAAGCTTCGCCATCCATAAATCCGTTGGCGCCGAAATAGCTACCTGCTATTGTTGTTACTAGGCCACTCGTTGATATTTTTCGGATTTTTGAATTTAAATAATCTGCAACATAAATGTTTCCACTACCATCCACAAATAAACCTTGGGGTAAATAGAATTGTGCGGAATTTGAGGGGCCGTCTGATAGGCCAAATGTTGAATAAGATCCATTTTCAATTTGTTGAGAACTTCCTGCAATTGTCGTAACAGTTCCTAATTGAACTTCAGGGATAACGCCGCCGTTGTTGGTCGGTTGAATAATTCCCGGGGAAATGTTCAATGAAAGAGTTATTGGGTTTTGATAGCTTATCGATGGCGCAGTTTGAGCATACAAATTGCCGATAAGACTGCAACATAATGTTGAAGTTAATAAAGCAAAAATGTTTTTCATGTAATAATAGATTTTTTATTGAAATTCATAATATTGTGTTAGTGTTGTTTTGGTTTACGAATATAACCTTTAATAATCTTCGATGATCAATTCTTCGACTCAATCGCGATGCGATTAATCGTTCCGATTAAACAACGCAGTTCTAATTATTCCACTCAAAATTCTCCTGCAATCCTCGCCAATACTGTCTTTTTTGATAAAATTCAGTCCGTCATTAGCATAAACATTTGAAAAGCTTATCGATTTCCATTCGGAAATTCACAAAAAAAAGCCCGCTTTCGCGGACTTTGAATCTATCACTTGGTTACGTTATTTTGAGAAATAAGAGGCTTTACCAAGCCTAACAATGCAAAGATAATGGAATTAACTAAATCTCAAAAAAATGAATTATAAGAAATTTGAATTACACTTTTCAAAACCTAGAATAAATAGATATTACTATGCTGCAGGTTCATCTCGGACAAAAGCTATTCACATGTACAAACAAAATATACTCGTTGCACAGGCCATTCATCCAGTGCTTGGGATTTTTGAGGTCGTTCTTAGAAATTCTATTGATGCCACGCTCTGTAAGCACTTTCAAGATGATAACTGGATAATAAATCAAAAAAATGGATTTATGACTGATTCTCATTTGTTGTTTATGGGAAAGCAATCGCAAGAATTCAAAAGAAACGACTTTTTAAAAAAAGAAGTTCTTAAGGCAGAACAAAAATTAAAAATGAAATATTCAAAAACTCCTTCGACTTCTATAACTCCCGGGAACATTATTGCTGAGCAGTCCTTTAGTTTTTGGACAAACTTTTTTGAGGCTTACCACTTTAAAATTCTTAAGGGAAAGCCTATTCAAATATTTAGCAACTTACCTCCTGGAGTGGGGAGGAAAGAAATATTTCAAAAACTCAACACTATTAGACAATTCAGAAATAGAATTAACCACAACGAACCCATTTGCTTTGTCAATAACAAATTCAGTTACTCAGAAATTGAAGCCATTCACCAGTCGATTTACGAGCTGCTTAATTATATCGATGATCGAATTTTAGATTTTGTGAAAACGATAGATAAAACAGAAGAAACCTTAAATCACCTGCGGTGATCAATTCTTCGAATCAATTTTACAGATTACGAACGTAGTTCCAATTACATAGTAGGTATTACGTAGTAGGAATAAAACCGAAGGTTTTCCAATTACGTAGTACGAACAACGCAGTTCCTACTTTCTCACCGGCGTTCCCTCCAAGAACTTAACCATCTTCCCATTCTCGTAAATGCCACGCTGAACAAGCTTTCCCGACTTCTTGTCGTACATGGTGCATTCGCCGTGATAACGATTGTTTTTGTAATTGGCGTCTTCTTCCAATGTGCCTTTCTCGGTATAGATCTTACTGGGTCCGTTTAGTTCACCATTCTCGTAAGTGCAATCGCGCCACAAACCTCCGAAGTCATAGTAATATTTCCAACGCCCCGTGCGCTTGCCCACTTTGAATTTCCCTTCACTAATGGGTCGTCCACTTTCATTATACAAAATGGAAGTGCCATTCAACTCGCCATTCTTTCCGTAAGTAATGACGCTCTCCAATTGTCCGCGTTCAGAATAGTTCATCCACTTACCCACCTTCATGTCGTTTTTCCAACTTCCAATGTATAAATACCTGCCGTTCTTCGGCTCGTAACCAATCCACTTGCCATACATTTTTCCCGCCTTGAAACTTCCTTCGTCTTTCACTTTTCCATTCTCATACCAACTCATCCACTTCCCATCTTCTTCACCCAACTTGTAATTTCCTTTCTGCAACAATCCTCCGTCTTCATACCACGTACTCCATTCGCCTTCTTTGTTGTCGGTAATGAAATTTCCTTCCTTCCATTTCTTTTCACTTGGATATTGATACACCCAGTTACCTTCCATTTTCCCACTGGAATATTTTCCTTTCGATTGCCATACACCGTTGTCGTGATAGAAAATCCAATCGCCGTCTTGAAGATCTTCCACGAAATTTCCTTCCATGTCTTTCACACCGTTTTCACGGTACCATTCCCAATTGCCGGTCTTTTTTCCGTTGTCGAAATTTCCTTTTACATACAATTTCCCATTATCAAAATATTCTTCGTAAGGCCCTGTTACCAGACCTTGCGCGTATGTAGTTGTCTTTCTAAGTTTTCCGTTGCTAAAGAATTCGCTCCACTTTCCGTCTTTAATTCCTTGTGCATATTGTCCAGAAGTTTGAACGTTTCCCTTCGAGAAAAACGCTTCGAAAATTCCATCAGGAACTCCGTTCGAATAAGTTGTTCGACTCAATAATTTGTCATCTTCATTCACCTCCGGAAGTACACCCGTTCCGTTCGTTATCGTTTGAATTCCTTTCTTGTCGAAATAGGAAATGAGCAGCACACGCGAGGTGTCATACTTCAAAACACTGTTCAATTTCCCATTGTCGTAATAGGCACTCCATTCTCCGGTTTTCTTTCCCTTGAAAAAATTTCCTTCTTGAATTTTTATTCCCTTTTCATTAAAGGTGCGCTGCACGCTGTCTTCCACACCGAATTTGAAATACCCTTCCACTTGTAATTTTCCGTTCGTGTGATAGCGAAATACCTTTCCGTTGAAGTAACCGTTGCGATAGGTGCTCTCTTCTTGAAGCGTTCCGTCTTCGTAATAAAATTTCCAAATACTGTCTTCCTTTCCAACCACATTGAATTTTCCAATGCTGCGAATTTTTCCATTCGGATAAAGGTCTTTGTACATTTTCTGGGCATTTCCGTTCAACGAAAACAGGCAAACGAATGCTACAAGAAATATGGGCGCTAGGTGAAAGAGAGTCTTCTTCATGATTCGAAAATAATGGGTACTGATGAATGTAAAACACCAAAGAACCTGTTTTATTGAACATCGCAAGGCTTATATTTGAACACTAAACCTTTCGAGATGCGTTCGACTCTACTTTCTTTTTCAATTGCTTTGTTGGCAGTTCTTGGTGCTTACTTTTTCATTCCATCCGCTTCGAAATTAAAATTGTCTGGCGGTGCAATGGAAGAGGGACATGGTGTTAATCCTTCCAGCAGAAAATATTTTGAATACATGCGTAACCGAGATCCTGAAACAGGAATAGTTCCTGAAGGAATTTTCGAGCGTTGCGTAAACTTCGCGAATCACTTGCCTCGCGTGGCAGACAGAGATTACGGTTGGACAAACAGAGGCCCTTATAACATTGGTGGAAGAACGCGCGCCTTTGCAGTGGATGTTTTAAATAGCAATCACCTTATTGCAGGTTCTGTAACCGGTGGAATGTGGAATTCCTTGAATGGCGGACAATCGTGGATTAAGACTACCGCACCGGAGCAATTGCAAAGTGTAAGCTCTATTGCGCAAGACACCCGCCTTGGACATGAGAATACGTGGTACTACGGTTCTGGAGAAGAATTTTATGGCGTGGTTTCAGGAACTTCTTTCACCGCATTGCTCAGTGGAGATGGTATGTGGAAGAGTACCGACAACGGACAAACCTGGACACATCTTACTACTACTTCCAGCGGAACTCCGCAAAACAACATGCAAAATGGAAGTTACGATTTCATTTGGCGTGTCATAACCGATCACACCAACCTGAATGAAGACGTAGTATACGCCGCTGTTTACAACGGAATTATTCGAAGCAACGATGGAGGAAATACATGGACAGAAGTGCTCGGATTTACTTCAGGCGCAAGTGAATTTGTGGACATCATGATGACTCCAAGTGGAGTGTTGTATGCAACGTTCAGCGATAACAGCACGAACGGTGGTGGATTCTTCAGAAGCACTGATGGTTTTAACTGGACGGAAATTTCTCCAGTCTTACCGCAAATCGCAAATCTGAGAAGAACAGTGATGTGCGCGAATCCGCAGAACGAAAACGAAATTTATTTCTTGGGTGAAACCATTAACAATACCTTCTACCCGATAGATCACTTCTTCTACAAGTATACCTACCTCGGCGGAGATGGAAGCGGTGCAGATGGAAGTTGGGAGAATCGTTCAGAGAATTTACCTTCCGTTCCGTGTCAATTGTTTACAGGAATCGATTACGATTTTGCAACGTTTAGAACGCAGTTCAGTTATGACATGTGCATTGCACATCATCCTACGATTGCTGATCTCGTTTTTATTGGAGGAACCAACCTTCATCGCAGTACCGATGCCTTTGCAACTTCAACTTCTGTGGATTGGATAGGAGGCTACCGTTGCAATGTCCCTGAGCCTTGGCATTATGTCTATGCAGAGCATCATCCTGATCAGCACCTTATTGCTTTCGACCCAGGGAACGATTTGGGTATGTACAGTTTGAACGATGGCGGTGTGCGATACACAGCAGATGTTACTGCCGACAGCGTGCAATGGCAATCGTTGAATAATGGCTATTTGACTTCGCAATTTTATACGGTTGCTTTGGAGCCAGGCAATACGAACAGTCAGTTCCTCATGGGCGGAATGCAAGACAACGGAACATGGTTAACGCATACGTCTGATGCAACTTCACCCTGGAGAGAAATGCATGCCGACGACGGTGCTTATTGCGCAATGCCTTTCGGTGCAGACTACGTGATTACAAGTTCTCAAAGTGGAAGAATTTTCAAGAAGTCGATTGATGAAAACGGTAATCTTACAGGCACAGAGCGAATAGATGCAGAGAACGGCCCTGCTGCTTTATTTATTAATCCGTTGTTATTAGATCCATGGACCAACAGACTTTTCATTGCTGGAAATAAAATGATTTGGTACCTCGATCGCGTAGACACCATCTCCGTGACCGGAAACTACCCGACAGCGCGCAACACAGACGACTGGTCGAATGTTGCAACAAGCACAATTACGCTTACACAAGGAAGTATTTCATGTCTAGATATGGCATACACAGACAACAGTGTATTGTATTATGGAAGTTCAGCTGGAAAATTATTTAAGCTAACAGACTTATACGGAACACCTGTGAAGACGAATATTTCTTCAACGTTGTTTCCAACGAATTCCTATACTTCAGCTGTAAGCACAAACGACTTGAATGCTAACGAAGTCATGGTTAGTTTTTCCAACTTCAACAAGAAAAGTATTTTCCACTCAACCGATGCAGGCGCATCGTGGGTGAATGTAAGTGGAAATTTGGAAGAGAATGTAGACGGAACAGGAAACGGTCCTGCGGTATATTGGGTTGAAATTTATCCGAGCACACCAACCATTTATTTGGCTGGAACCAGTGCCGGTTTATTCAGCACCACAGAGTTGAATGGCGAAAGCACCGTTTGGCAAATGGAAGGTGCAAGCACAATAGGAAATGCTGTGGTGAACATGATTACTTCACGTCCATTCGACGGTACGGTAGCGGTGGCAACACATGCGAATGGAATATTCACTGCGAACTTACCTGTTGTTCCGGAAGTCTCTGTTGAAGCACTTGCAGACCAAATGGTAACAGTATCGGCTTTCCCGAATCCAACAGTAGATGAAATTCATTTCAACATGCAATTGATGCCCGGAGAAATGACAGAGCTGAATATTTATTCGTTAGATGGAAAATTGTTGAACACGAAGAAATGGAAGGCAATTGGAAGAGAGCAACTTTCTTGGGAAGCCGCTCATGCAGGAACATTTATTTATCAATTGAAATCCGGAAGCATCACAAGAACCGGTAAATTTGTTGTCACAAAATAATTCGAAATATGTCTGAAATCATTTCAACCGATAACGCACCGAAGCCAGTAGGCGCATACCCACACGCAAGAAGAGTGGGGAACCTTTTATTTCTTTCGGGTGTGGGTCCGCGCATTGCAGGTAGCGATGCGAACGACACAGGAGTACCTGGATTGAAGTTAGATAAATTCGGAAATTTTATTGAATTCGATTTTGAAGCGCAATGCAGAAACGTGTTCGATAACGTAAGAGCTATTCTAGATGCCAGCGGTTCGAAGTGGGAGAACTTGGTAGACGTGACAGTGTTCTTGGTGAACATGAAGCGCGACTTTCAAACCTACAATCGCTTGTATGCTGAATACTTCAAGGACGCTAATCCCTGCAGAACAACTGTAGAGATTAACGCCCTTCCATCGCCTATTGCGATTGAGTTGAAGTGTATAGCTACTATTTAACTTTCACACCCCAGATATCTACGCCTTGGAATTGTTGCAATTCCATTTTTATAGATCCGACTTTGATTTTTGCTTGCGCCATAATGGGCAAGTGGTGTGCGTCGTCTGTTACCCAAACGGCTAGGTCATTGGGATCTTTGAAGACGCGTCCTTTTTGAACCACCGGTGCGAAGCGCAAACATTTGAAGGTACCTGCGTCTACGCTTACCGTTTCTTTTCCGACATAGCGCATTTTCAAACGATAGATTTCATCGTCGACTAAGGTTTCAATGGTTATGATATCGCCTTGTTTAGTATTGGTGAAGTCCATTGTGCGTGCATAGAATGCAGCACTCATCATGTCTTGTACAAAAGCAGGAGCAAGGTATCCTTCGTTTTTTCTATTCTTAAATGCACGTTTGTGCTGAAAGAAAAAATAGTCTTGCATAATCATGTAGCCACCTTCATCGCAGTTGCGTTTGAATTGGTAAGGAAAAATTCCTTGCTTGTCTACATAGGATTCGTATTTATCTCGCACTTTGAAGAACCAGTCGAATGATCCCGAGCTGTGTCCTTCGCCCACAATGTGGTAGGTATCTCTTCCGGCGAATTTTTTATTTCCTTCTTCAACAGAAATGGTTGCAACACCCGCGTCTACCACTCCGTAGTGGATGCGATATGTCGATTTCTCTCCAGAAGTAAATGCGTAGTTATTGATGCTGCGCAGCGCGTGCACAGGTAAATTTTCAACTTTAACTGGCGTAGGTTTAGAACTTTGGCCAAGCATGCTCAGCGCTCCCACTGACAATGCTGTAAACAAGAAAAGGTGTTTCATAAAGTCGTTTTGTTTTTAGTTAACGGAACTTTCGATCCGAAATTTCAAACATTGGACCAAAAGTTTATTCAACCACCACGCGCTTCACGGTGAATGAATTTTCTGTTCGGAAAATGAACTCATAAAGTCCAGGTGCAAAATCAGAAACATCAACGGAATAGCGCATACTGTTGAACTGGAAGTTCGAAATATTCTTTCCGGAAACATCTTTCACTTGTACCGAAACATTTCCAGCGTGAGCATTCAATTCAATATTCAAATCAGATGAAGTTGGATTCGGATAAAGGTTCAAACCAATCTCATTCAATGTGTAAGTATAGATATTCGTTTCGTCGATGTATCCATCGCAATCGTTGTCTATTCCATCTACTGTCTCAACTGCTGAAGGGCTAATTGCCGGATTAGAGTCGTCGCAATCATCGTTGTTCGTAGCTGCTCCCGTTGGCACAGTGCACGAATAAAGAACAACACCTGCACCATATCCATCGCCATCAATGTCCATGTAGTACGCTTGTCCCAATCCTTCGTCAATGGCACCGTTGCAGTTATCATCAATGTCGTTACAAAACTCTGTTGCATTTGGATTCATACCACTGTTGTTATCGTCACAGTCGCCCGCGCAAGCCGAGTATCCATCGCCATCTGCATCGAATCCTTCGTCTACAATTCCATCACAGTTGTCGTCAAGATTGTTGCACAATTCCATTGCGCCCGGATAAGACAATGCATTACCGTCGTTACAGTCATCGACACATGAGAAGTAACCATCACCGTCTAAATCGGCATTGGTTGTAATGAATGAACTATTATCGTTGCAGTCGTTTCCGTTTGTAACAAAACCTGAAGGAATTTCACAACCTGTTGCCATCGTTTGCGGATCGCCAAATCCATCACCGTCGGCATCAGCGTAGTATTCAATTTGGTTAGATACGGTTACAGCGCTGGTCCAAGTAACACTGTCGTTCGCTGTTCCGTTTGTTACCACAAGGGTTACGTCGTATACACCAGGAGTTGTATACATCACATACGGATTCTGCAGTGTAGAAGAACTTGGTACACCGCCTGGGAATGACCAGTTCCATGTAGTCGGATTGTTGTTAGTATTGTCTACAAAGTGCACAGGGTAATTCACGCAAGAAACATTGTTGAATGTTGCATTTGCGGCAATGTATTGAAGAGGCATACATGGTCCAATTTCCGTAAGCACGTTGTGTATGTATACATTTAATGCTTCGTCGAATGCGGCAATACATACTTCAT
>JBDLUS010000060.1:0-11202 GCA_039805165.1 Bacteroidota bacterium
CTCGCTTGTTTCCAACGTGCTTTGATTAGCGGTGATTCGAAATTTGACCGTCATTATTTTTTGAAGTCGAATGATTATTCCGAATTGGAAAAGCAGGGCATGGACTTGTTTTTTTCAGAACAAACGCAGTGCAGCAGTTGTCATTCACTTCCGTTTTTCACTGATTACAAATTCTATAGTTTGGGCTTTGAAGATGCCGACATTGGGTTGGAGCGTAGAACTTATTCGGAGGCGGATAGAGGTAAATTCAAGACGCCAACATTACGCAATATTGAATTAACGGCGCCCTATATGCACAACGGTTCCATGAGTTCGCTGGAAGAGGTGGTTTCGTTTTACAACAGCGGAGGAGGAGCAAGTGTTACTAAGGATTCAAGAGTAAAACCATTGGATTTGTCGAAGGAGGAAGAACTGGCATTGGTTGCTTTTTTAAAGACGTTGACCGATTGGAATTTTGTTCAGAATGAGAAATTCTTGGTCGCTGATGAAGATTAGCGAATCAAATAAAATTGTTTATTCTTTCTCGCGTATTTTTGGAGTATGACCACTCGGCGTTTCACCTATTTTTTTCTGATTGCTCTTGCAAGTCTTTTGTGGACATGCAAGCATGAGGCGCCTGAAGGTCCAACAGCGACTCCATATAATTTGGTGATCCCACCTTTTTTTCCACCCATGGATATTCCTGCAGATAATCCATTAACCGTTGAAGGAATTCAATTGGGAAGGTATTTATTTTGGGAAAAAAAGTTGAGTGGTAACGACGCTATGTCCTGCGGAACGTGCCATTTGCCGGAACACGGTTTTTCGGATCCCAATCAATTTTCAACAGGAATAAACGGAGATGTAGGAACGCGTCAAGCCATGCCTTTGGTCAACATGGGTTGGTCTAGTACATTTTTTTGGGACGGAAGAGAGCCAACGCTCGAGGCACAAATTGCTGATCCGATTGTAAATCCAATTGAAATGGATGAGAATTGGGATCATGCGATTGAGCAAATAGATTCAGATCCGATTTACGATGCTCTGTTCTTTAAGGCATACGGTTCAACAGAGGTAACAAAGGACAAAATCACGAAGGCGATTGCTTCTTTTTTAAGAACAATGATTTCAGCGAATTCGAAATTCGATAAGCAACGCATTGGACAATACCAGTTCACTCCATCGGAATTAAACGGGTTTAATTTATTTCTTTCTGAAGGGGGAAGTCCAGATCAAGTTCCTGGCGGAAGTTTCGGTGCTGACTGTTTTCACTGCCATGGATTTGGTAGTATGCAAATGACCGATTACCTCTTTCATAACAACGGCTTAGATGCCACATTTACGGACTTAGGTCGCGGAGCTGTTACAGGCAGTGTTTATGACAATGGAAAATTCAAAACACCTACGCTGCGCAATGTTGAACTTTCAGGACCATACATGCACGACGGAAGATTTACGACATTGGAGCAAGTGATAGAGCATTACAACAGCGGCGGAATTCCGAGTGCAACCATAGATCCGTTTATGAAATTTACGGTCGGAGGTTTGCAATTGAGTGCTCAATCGAAGTCTGATTTAATCGCATTTTTAAAGTGTTTGACCGACACGTCTTTTTTACAGAACCCCGCATTTTCTGATCCACATGAATGATAAACAAAAACGTTTTTTAGAGGAAGCGAGAAAGAATGTGAAGGCGAACAAAAAACTGTTCAATCGTTTAGCAAAAAAGAAAAAACTCGATTATGTTTTTCATTCCATGCATGAAGAGGTTTTTGCAAAGACGGATTGTCTTACTTGTGGGAATTGTTGTCGGACCACAAGTCCCATTTTCCGCGATGTAGATATTGAGCGTATAGCCAAGCATGTGGGCATGCGCGTTGCAGAATTTACAGATAAGTATTTGCATTTAGACGAAGACCGTGATTGGGTGTTGAATTCGAGTCCGTGTGCCTTTTTAAATCTCGAAGACAACAAGTGCAGCATTTATGAATTCCGTCCGAAAGCATGTCGGGAGTATCCGCACACCGATCGAAAAAACATGAGCCAAATCATGAATTTGACTTTTCGCAATACCCTTATTTGTCCTGCTGTTGCAGAGATGGCCGAGCGATTTAAACTTACCGAAGGTTAGTTGTCGAAAACTTCGCAGGGTTCGTCTATTTCTTGTTGAAAAAACTTCTCTCTTTGTGTAAACCTTTTTTAATTCAGTTCGTAGGATACAAACATGAGAAGAGCGTTACTTGTTTTATTTTTTCTTACATCGCTACTCAGTGTTAGCGCCCAATGTCCGAGTGTCTATGATTACGATGGAAACATTGTACCTACGCCCTATTGGTTTGGATGTTCAAGTGGAAATTTTTCACTTAACCTTCAACCGTCAGGAACGTGGGACGATTACACCATAAATTGGGGCGATGGATCAGCTACTTCAACGGGGGTTACTTGGGCGAGTCCGACCGTTTTGCAACACACCTACGCCGCTGCGGTAGACACATTCGTTGTTAGTATTATTGAAGGAGGAACAGGTTGTATAGTTACTGGAGTAGTGGTTATGGAACAACCAACGAATGCATCTATTCAGGTTCCAGGAAATGCAACAACGCAAGTGTGCGCACCTGCATCGGTTGAATTTGTAAACTCATCTACGAACGTTTCTGAGACCACTCAATTTACTTGGAACTTCGGCGATGGTTCCCCACTAATTTATTTCGGTGCATCCAATTGGAATGAAGTGGTGAGCCACTTGTACACGAGCTCTAGCGCAATAAACTGCGAGACCACTGTTTCGTTAACAGCTTCCAATTATTGTAACGTGCTTCAGGGCAATCCATCTGTTGCCACGTTCAATCCCGTGAATGTTTGGACACTCGATCAGGCACAGGTAAGTGCTTCAGCAATCACGCAGTGTTTTCCCGATACGACTTTTACTTTCACAAACACTACCATTCGAAATTGTTTGAATCAAGGAAATACATTTCAACGTCAAGAGCGTTGGAATTTTGGAGACTATTGGGGTGAAGGGGTAGATTCAGTAACGGCTTGGATGCCTTGGCCACCAAGCCTTCCGCAAACGATTTCATTTCCGGGATTAGGAGATTATACCGTGACATTGTCTGATAGTAGTTATTGTGGCGTTGTTCAACAATCGATAACCGTTCATGTTGTAGCACCTCCAGTTGCGAGTATTTCGGCTTCAACAGATACCATTTGTTCGGGCGGACAGGTTACATTCTTTCAAGGTTCTTCTGGGCCGAATCAGTCTTATCAATGGAACTTTGGCAACAACAACAACTGGCAGAATTTAGGAAGTGGAAATGTGAACTTCACGTTCAATACTGCAGGAACTTTTGTTGTGAGCAATCGCGTCTTCAACAACGGATGGGGAAGTGCATGTGCAGATACCGCAACAGTTGTGGTGACTGTTCTCCCAAGTCCAACAGCGAGCATTACTGCGAGTCCTGCACAGGCTTGTGACTCGCTAACTACTGCGTTAAACGTTGTTTCAAATTCAGGTGTTTTATTCAATTGGAATTTGGGTTCGTTCGGAACATTCACAGGTCAGACCCCCGACACGTTAACCATTACAACTCCGGGTAACTACAATATTTCTGTGTTAGTGACAAGTGCAAACGGATGCACGAAAACAGATACAGAAGTGTTGCATGTTTACGCGACACCTGTGCCCTCATTTACTGTAACAAGTCCGTGTGTTGGAGCCAATGCGATCTTCACAAACACGTCTGTTACAGCTCCTGGAAATCCGATTACAAGTGCTCAATGGACGTTTGGTGACGGAGGTACTTCGAGCCAATTAACGCCAACACATGTGTATGCAGCGGAAGGAACTTTTCCAATTACACTAAACATAAGTACGCCTTATTGTTCAGCAAGTACGCAAGGAAATATTACGGTGCATCCGAATCCAACCGCTTCGTTTACGCAAGATGTTGTTTCTGGATGTCAGCCGCTGGAAGTCTCGTTTACCAACGCTTCTCAAGGAGCGACGTCTTTCTCTTGGAATTTCAACGACGGTCCTCTTTCCACCAACACGAACGAAACGCATGTGTTTGGAAACAACACCATTTACAATTTGCCTTACAATGTAGTGCTAACCGCCATCAACGAATTTGGTTGTACAAATACCCAAAGCAGCGTAGTTACGGTATTGGGCGGAGCAGTTGCGAATTTTGAAATAGCGAACAATGAATTGGGCTGTTCAACGGCACCGGTAGAGTTTAACAATTTATCGTTAGGCGCATCTTCCTATGCATGGAATTTTGGCGATGGTACTGCATCTACAGTCGAAGATCCGAATCATGCTTACAACAACAACAGTGGATTCTTGTGGTGGTACGATGTAACGTTGGTGGCATTTTCGAGTGGGGGATGTTTAGACACTGCGACCTTGGCGCTTCCGATATATCCAATTTTGGATATTCAACTTCCATTTACATCGTTGGAAGGATGTTCTCCGTTTAGCGCTCAAATGCCTGCCATTGGCGGTATTCAAGGGTTTTCGTGGAACTTCGGTGATGGATTTACTTCATCACTTATTTCACCGACTCATACGTACAACAATTTGACAAATGCGACTCAAAGTTTCACGGTGTCTCTTGTCGGTGAATCGGCATTCGGTTGCTTCGACAGTGTATCGTTTCCGGTAACGGTTTATCCTCAACCGCATGCCTCTTTTTCGCAAACCGATGATGACGGATGTGCGCCGATAACGATTGGGTTTGCGAATACTTCTACAAATGCGACGACGTATGTTTGGAATTATGGCGATGGTAGTAGTTCAACGGGGTTAAATGGATCGCATTTGTATACGAACGCCACAGGCGTTCCGAATACATGGAATGTAAGTTTGATTGCATCATCTATTGGCGGATGCGCCGACACGGTGAGTAACGATGTGCTTATTTATCCGCCATTGATTTTCCCTTTGTTTAATCCAACGGTTTCCGGTTGTTCTCCTTTCACGTTTGAAGCGCCGTTTTTTCCTGGTGTTGCAAATTATGCGTGGAGCTTTGGGAACGGCGATGTTTCGAATGCATCAACACCTTCTTACACGTATGAAAATCTTTCCAACACAACAGCGAATTACACGGTTCATTTAGTGGGAACTTCCATCTACGGTTGCACCGATGCAGAAACATATTTCGTTCATATTTATCCGGAAGTGAATGCGTCGTTTACTTATTCAGACATTGCAGGATGCGGACCGTTGGAAGTCAATTTTCAAAACACTTCGTTAAATGGAAATCAGTTTGAATGGAATTTTGGTGACTTCGGAACGGCTAGCACTGCTAATACAACGCATACTTTCTTAAACATCAACGGCGTATTAAATACGTTCGAAACAGAATTAACAGTGACGTCCGAGCAAGGATGTTCAGACAGCGCAAGTGTGGCAGTGCAAGTAAGTCCTTCGCTTGATTTACAATGGTCAATGCCTGTTGTGGAAGGTTGCTCACCTTTCACCCTACAGACACCATACATGCCTGGTGGATCTACTTATATCTGGAATTTCGGTGATGGTTCAACTTCGAACAATACATCTCCAACGCATATCTATGTCAACAACACAACTGCACCACAGCAATACACTGTCACGTGTTATGCAGAGAATAGTTTCGGATGTGCTGACAGTATTTCGTTCAACGTAACTGTGAATCCGCAAGCAGTTGCGAATCTTTCAACTCAGCAGTTTAGCGGATGTTCACCGTTGAATGTGACCTTCGAAAATAATTCGCAATACGCATTAAGCTATAACTGGAATTATGGAAATGGTCAGACCAGCACAACGAGCGATTCTTCGCATGATTTCATGTATGTCAACAACACTGCTCAGCCTGTTACATACAATGCCGTCTTGCAAGCCAATCAAGTAAGCACTTGTTCGAGTATAGATACGGTTCAGATTACAGTTTATCCTGCGGTTACAGCAAGTTTCTCATGGACGGGTGCAGAGTGTTCAAGCGTTCAAGCCCAGTTCAACAATACCTCTACGGTTGGAACTTCTGCTCAGTGGACATTCGGAGACGGGTTTTATTCAAATGCTTTCAATCCGTATCACTTGTATTCCAACAATGGACTTGAAGATTTGAATTATACGGTTTCATTAATTAGTACAAGTGTATTCGGTTGTGCAGATACCATTTCTCAAACTCTTACGGTTTTGTATTCGCCTCTAGCCGATGCTATGATAGATACCGTCTATGGTTGCTATCCATTGAATGTAGATTTCATTAATTCATCGCAAGGTGCGAACTCTTATTCGTGGGAGTACGGAGATGCATTGAACTCAACGACTTCCGCTGCAACACATACACACACGTATTTCAATTTGTCTGATCAGTCACAGACGTATCAGATTACGCTTACGGTTGAAGCTCCGAATGGGTGCACGGATGTTTGGATCGATCAGGTAACAGTCCTTCCGCAGGTGGTTGCAGACGCCGATGTTATTGTATCTGGATGTAATCCTGTAGAAGTGGTCTTCGACAATCAAAGTACGGGAGCAACATCTTATTTCTGGAATTTAGGAAACGGAGATACCAGTACGAGTTTCAATGAGCAAGGAACGTTTTACAATCCTTATCCGGTGGACACCACATTCGTGGTGACCTTGACTGCAACGAATATTTACGGTTGTGAAGTAACCACGGATTTATGGGTCGTTGTGCATCCTTATCCAACGGCTGCATTCACAGCAACGCCATTGATTCAAACTTGGCCGAATAATGTGGTGAATTTGCAAGAGAACGCCATTGGTTTCAGTCTTGGTTATCACTGGACATTGGAAGATGGAAGCGAATACTATGTTCCAAATCCGGGTGATCATGCATTTCCAACCTGGGGAACTTATAACATTGAACTTATCGTGAATGAAGGTTTGTGCACGGATACCACTGCGCAAAGCATTACCATTATTCCACCCGCGCCTGTCGCTTTGTTTGAAGGAAATGCAGAAGGTTGCGTTCCTCTGACTGTAACGTTGAACAATCTGTCACAATACGCCGATAGCTACGAGTGGTTCTTCAGCGATGGCGGGTATACGACTTCAGATAGTCCGGTTTATACTTTTTACTCTGCAGGAGTTTACGGCGCAACTTTGGTGGTGCACGGTTTCGACGGCACGAATGATACATTGGAACTTTCAAACTTATTCATTGCACACGCCAATGCGGTGGCTTCATTCACGGTAACCCCAAATCAAGTGGTTATTCCTGATCAACCCATCCTATGTCAGAATGCAAGCGACAATGCTACATTTTTCGAATGGTCGTTCGGCGACGGTTTCGTGAGTAACGAAGTAAGCCCGAAACACTTTTATGACATCGAAGGCGTATTTAGCATTCAGTTAATAGCGAACAATGAATTCAATTGTCCAGACACACTTGTGCTTACCAATGTGGTGTTTGCCTACGGCGATGGCTATTTGGAATATCCGAATGCTTTCACTCCGAATACGAGCGGCCCAAGTGACGGCATCTATGATCCGTATGGATATTCAAACGACATTTTCTGTCCATTGCATAAAGGAGTAGTTCTCTACGAACTTCAAATCTTCAACAAGTGGGGAGAGCAAATTTTTGAAACAAACGATATCCATCGAGGTTGGGACGGCTACTACCGGGGTGAGTTGAGTAAGGAAGATGTATACGTATGGAAAGCTTCTGTAACGTTTTCAAACGGAACGAGTAAAATCATGACTGGCGACTTAACACTTTTAGCACGATGAAAACAAAGAATACATTTCGAATAATTTTCATGGCGGTGTGTGTCTTCATGTCAATGAACACCATTGCTCAAGATCAACAGTACACGCAGTTTTATTCAGTGCCAACATTGCTGAACCCTGCGTTCGCTGGAGCTTCTGCACAAAGTAGATTTAGCACGCTTTACCGCAATCAATGGTCGCTGGTTCCAGGTGGATTCAAGTCGTATCGATTTGCATACGATCATTATGCCTCTGCCATTAACAGTGGATTTGGAATTGTAGCAGGAAGCGATAATTTGGGGACTGGAAGTTTAAAGACGTCTTCATTCCAAATTCAATATGCATATGAAGTAAAAGTAAAACGTGGATTGTTTTTCCGTCCTGCTTTACAATTGGGTATTGTAAACAAAACGTTGGACTTCGGAAACCTTGTTTTCTACGATCAAATGATTCGCGATGGCGATCCGAGTTATGAAGCTATCTCATACGGACCTGCGAAGTATTTCGATGCTTCTGCCGGTGCCCTATTGTACTCAGCGAAGGCGTGGATGGGTGTTTCGGTTTATCACATGAATAAGCCGAATGAGGCCATATATAACGCAACAACAGAAATTATACCTGCGCGTTTATCGGTTCACGGTGGATTAAGAAAAAAGATCAAGTCGAACTATTATTCGAAAGTGGGAAAAGACATGGTACTTGCTTTTAACTACCAAGCGCAAGGAAAGTTCGATCAACTAGACATTGGAGTCTATACGGAATTAAATCCAGTTGTATTGGGAATTTGGTACCGCGGACTTCCAGTTAAATCGAATCAATACCAACATCCGAATAGAGATTCATTCTCTGCACTCATTGGATTTCAAACAGGAAAGTACAAAGTCGGATACAGCTATGATATTACCACCTCGCAGTTAGCGGTTGGAAATACCGGAGGTTCACACGAGATAAGTTTTACCTACCTCTGGGCGAACAACAGAAACATGCGAAAAGTGAAGAGAAGAATTATTCCTTGCGCAACGTTTTAGTCGGCAATTCCCATCGTCTTCAAGTGACGTGTGTGTGAACGCACGGCAGCGAAAACAGTTCCGTATTCGTTGTATTGCACTCCGAATTTCTCACAAGTCTCACGAACAATTTTGTTCAATGCAGGATAATGTACGTGAGAAATACGAGGGAACAAATGGTGTTCAACTTGGTAGTTCAATCCGCCAGTAAACAAAGTCACAAGTGGATTTCTTGTTGCGAAATTACTCGTGGTGTTAATTTGGTGAATGGCCCATTCTTCTTCAATTACACCGTTGTTGTCTTCAGGGTTATTGAATGAAGTTGTTTCAACAACGTGTGCCAATTGGAAAACCACAGCTATAACAATTCCGGTTACCGTCGATACCAATAAGTATCCAAGGATTGCTGGAATCACACCTTGAAAAATCATGGGAAGTACAACGAAGGTGGCAACATAAGAAAGTTTTGTTGCCCAGAAAGTGAAGTGATTGATGAAGGTAAACTTGCGCAATTTTGTAATACCCACTTGTTGCGTTCTGTATTTCTTCACATCGTCGATCCAAACCCAAGAGATATAGGTAAGGCAATATAAGATGTATCCGTAGATATGTTGAAAGCGATGAATCTTGTAACGCGGTTGATTCTCATTCGTGCGCATCATTGGCTGAATGTTAATGTCATCGTCGTGACCTTCAATATTCGTGAACGAATGGTGAATCACATTGTGTTTAGTTTTCCAAAGACTTACATCTCCACCCACCATATTCAAGGTATGCGCCATGATTTCATTCAACCATTTTTTATCTGAAAAGCTACCGTGTGCCCCATCGTGCATTAGGTTGAATCCAATTCCTGCTAGGGTTAATCCAAGAAGTACACAGGCGCCAATGCTCATTCCAACCGAAAGGTCACCGAAAACAAGGGCAATGTACAAAGTGAAAAAGCTGGATAAGAGTACAATAGCTTTAACGATAATGAGCCAGTTGCCCCATCTGTTGCGCTTTGTAGCGTTGAAATATGAATCTACACCGTTCTTCAAATGATCGAAGAATGGAGTGCCTGCTGTTTTAAATCTTATTGTGCTCAACGTGTTGTGTTTTACAATGAGGTGCAAAGTTACCACACATTTACTTCACGCTCTAATTCGATACCGTATTTATTCTTGACGTCAGTCATAACGGCTGTGCTCAAAGCATAGATTTCATGTCCAGTTGCCCCGCCGTAATTCACCAATACAAGAGCTTGCTTTTCATGCACACCGCAGTTTCCAACGCGTTTTCCTTTCCAACCGGTATGCTCAATGAGATACCCGGCTGGGATCTTCACCGTGTTTTCATCGACGGGATAAAAGGGTATTTTCTCGTCGTGAACTTGAATAGCCCGAAGAACTGACAGATCTACTGTTGGATTTTTGAAAAAGCTCCCTGCATTGCCCAAGACCTTTGGGTCTGGAAGCTTCGAAGAACGAATGGCAATAACGGCTTGACTAATGTGTTTAATACTCAAGGTGTCAATTTCCATCTTGTCAAGTTCTTCCGCAATGGCTCCGTATTCAATATGAAAAACAGGACGCTTGTTTAGTTTGAAGCCCACATGCGTGATGAACCAATTTCCTTTTTCCTTCCTCTTGAAAATACTTTCACGGTATCCAAGTGCGCATTCGCTCAAAGAAAAAATGTGTTTCTCGGAAGTGTGAACATTCACCGCTTCCACATAATTCAACACGTTGCTCATCTCAACACCGTACGCACCAATGTTCTGCATTGGGCTTGCGCCAACGCAACCAGGTATAAGCGAAAGGTTTTCTACTCCAGCCCATTTATTGCGAATACAATGCAAGACGAAGTTGTGCCAATTCTCTCCCGCAGCAACACGCACATACACATGCATGTTGTCTTCCTTCTCCAATTCAATTCCGAATAATCTATTTTGAAGTACAACAGCATCTACGTTCTGTGTGAACAGAATATTACTTCCGCCACCTAAGACAAGCAGGTTGCTTTTGGTCTGACGAACATATTCCAACGCCTCCTCTACATGAGCATGCTCTTCAATACGCGCAAATTCTTTCGCGAGAATTGAAATACCAAATGTGTTGTGCGACAACAGGTCAACATTTTTTTCAAGTTGAAGTTTCATGAAGTAAAGAAAAGAAAGGAATGGAAGGAGCTACCCATGGTTCTCGCCGTTATTCGAACATGCTTCTGTTCAAATGGATTTCAATTTATAATTGGAAGAAATACGGTCTTTTATTTCGTTGTACGCTTCGCCTGTTATGAATTCTGCGCCATTCCCTCCTTCTAGAAGATCCAACACATAAATGCGGTCGGCATGCGTAACGGCATTGTTGGTGTGAATGAAGTACGAAGTACCCATAACCACCACTTCTTCAAAAGTTGTTGAGGAAAAGATTTGAACAATGCGTTTTCCTTCTGGAAATTTTAGAAACTTTGGGAAATCCATACTGCGAATATGCAAACAAATTCAGAAGA
>JBDLUS010000061.1:0-8511 GCA_039805165.1 Bacteroidota bacterium
ACAGATGTTCTCATAGTGAAGAACAAAATTTATGTCTTAGCAGGAAACGACTGTAGCGTTTGGGAATTGAACACCGCCGATCAGTCTTCGAAATTAATTTGGAGAAGCGAAAACAAAGACGCTAACGGCAATGCCCTCAGCGCCCTTTCCCTTCAATTCTTCAACAAAGAATTTTATATGCTGAAAAGCAACGGGACTATTTCAAAATTCAAAAAGAAGAAAGAGCAAATCGCCTATGCGCCTGAAGCGCCCGTAAATCGCGCGGGTGGATTCACCTTCTACAACAGTGATCTTGTCATAAGCGAACCCTTCAACCAAAAAATTTCGTGGTTGGGAAGTGTGAAAAATATGGCTGGAAGTGGTGTGGTTGGACTGAAAGATGGTGCTGCTGACACTGCACAGTTCACGCGCCCAATGGCTTTGAATAAAATTGGAAGTGAAATTTTCGTTTGCGAAGGTGGATACGGTGTGCTGCGCAAATGGCGCATGGTGTCGAATGAAGTGAAGAGTTTTTATCCGGTCGTGAGCCAAGAGGCTTTGTACTCGGGCGAATCTCCAAATGCCGGAGAGGCAGTGGCATTAGAACCCGTGATTGTTGAACCCGGAAAGACCACGTTGAAATTGAGCATCGATGCTCCTGGATATTTCTTATTGAATACGGAAGAGAACGGTGTGTTCACCGACGAGAACTCGGGTATAACCGCATCGGCTGAAGTCTTAACCGATGGGAAGGTTGATTTAGTCTTGGAGGTTCCAGCCAACAGAACCGAAATGGGATTCATTCAATTGGGATTGCAGTTGGTGCTGCATCCGAACGACGCGCCGAAGATGACCTACATGAAAAGAATGTTCGTGGTGTTTACGTATGAAATTCTTCCAGGAAGTGAACACGAGCAAGAGCTCATCATTCATCCGTTTGTAAAACCCAATTAATCGTCGCCGCGAAGTCTTCCTAACTCAAGCGCTGCTTCCGTGTAGTCGGGTTTCAATTTCAATGCTAAATTCAAATCGGCTTCGGCATTGATTTTATCTCCTTTGCCTTCATGGCAAAGTGCGCGGTTATAAGCAGCTTGATAGTAATTCGGATTTTTTTCCAACGCTAAATTGAACGATTCAATTCCTTTTTGATAGTCTTTCAAATAAACGAGATAAACAAATCCTTTGTTGAAATAAGCGGCAGAAAAATTCGCATCTATACCAATGATCTTGTCGTAGCAAACGAGTGCTTCTTGATAGTTGTTCGAATTTTTCACTCCAGTTTCCTGAAGGAAAATGGCCTTGTTGTAATACGGTTCAATGAAGTTTGGGTGCAGTTCTATAGCCGAGTTGTAATACTCTTTTGCAAGCGGATTGCCATAACTCGCACACACCAATCCCGCTTCCACGTAAGCGTCGTAATAACTTGGGTCTACTTCAATGGCGGTTTGATAAGAGCTTAAGGCCAGCGTGGTGTCCTTTACTTGGCGATACAATCTTCCTTTCAAGTAGTAGGCGTATGCCACACGCTCGTCTTGACGAAGCACCGTGTTAATTTGCTGAAGCGCCAATTCATAATTATTCAAAGCAATATCCATGGCCGCCTTTTCAAGCAATCCCTCTTTGTGCTGCGGGTCTTTTTCAAGGCATTTCTTGAAATCGTCATAAGCTTCAACCACACGCTGCTGATCGAAATGAATCTTTCCTGCAGTGAAGTAGATATCTGCTTTTGTTGAATCAATCGCCTTTGCACGCACAATGTCGGCATTCGCTTCAGCGTATTTTTTCAATCCAGAATAATAGCGTGCACGCTCTAGGTAATGCGCAAAGTTGTTCGGCTCGGCTGTAATCTTGGCGTTAATGGCTCGAAGTGTCGTGTCTGACGTTTCTTCAATGCCCAGGTCTTTGCCTGAATTGCAGCTTTTGCATGATTCAAGGGTAGAGGCAAACGCACAAACGAGCACCAGGGCGGAAACGGAAAAAAGGGTCTTGAGTTTTTTCAACATAACATTCAATTGAGCTATCAAAAGTAAGGTGTTCGTCTTTTCTTTCCTTGAAGAATTTATTTTACGGTCGATTTTCGACCTTTGCAGAACATTAATTTCAAACCATTGGCATCCGAAGGCAAACAGTTCGTTTCTAGTTTTTCATGGAATTCCGCTACGGTGGTTTTGCAAATTCTTATCCAGTTGGGCTATACCGCTTTGCTGGCAAGGCTTATTGCCCCAGAGAATTTTGCTGTCATGGGAATTGTGCTCAGCCTTATGGGTTTCGCCGAGATCTTTTCACAGATTGGTTTAGGCCCTGCACTCATTCAACGAAAAGACATTGAGCAATCGCACATTAATTCTGCATTCACCACTTCGCTTGGGTTGGGATTAATCTTCACGCTGTCGTTTGTCGCTGCATCACCTTTGATCGCCAGAGCCTACGGCATAGATACGTTGAAGGAAATTATTCCTGTCGTGTGTTCAAGCTTCACCATTTCAGCATTGAGCGTGGTGCCGCGAAACCTCATGATGAAGGAAATGAAATTCAAATCGTTCTTCACGGCGAGCATGTTAAGCATAGTAGGTGGAAACCTAATCGTTGGATTGTGGTTGGCTTACGGTGGTTACGAGATCTGGGCCTACGTGTGGGCGCTGTTCGCGCAGAATGCGCTTATGACTTTAGCCTGTTGGATCCTTCAGCCTACGCGCGTCCAGTTCAAATGGAATAAAAAAGCGACGCTTCAATTGTTGAACTACGGTGCGGGAAGTTCACTCTTTAACGCATTGAACTACGCAGCAACAAAGGTCGACGTTTCCGTTCTTCCCCTCTTTTCGAAAGGCACTGCGCTTTTTCCGAATACCGTTTCGTTGAATCAGGCGGGTATGTACGAAAGAGGCGCATACGTAGCGTCCCTTCCAATTACAATTATGGCTAAACTGAGCGATAGCGTCCTCTTCAGCGGGATGTCGAAATTGCAAGAAGAGACTGAACGCCTGAAGCGTGTGGTACTAGCCGCCACTAATGTGCTGAGCATTTTAATTTTTCCAGTGGCTTGTTTCGTCTTTGTATTTAGTGAAGATATTCTTCGTGTTTATTTAGGGAGCAGTTACATGGGCGCAGCGCATCTGTTGCAATGGCTTTTCGTAGCCGTTATTTTTAGAACATTAACGCGCCCTATCGATTCGCTGCTTCGCGCCAAAGGAGCGGTTTACAAGGGCAGTTGGATCAAAGGCATTTATCTCATCTTAATGGTCGTTGGAGTTCTGGTTGCTGGGCGTTATTCGGTTGAAGCCGTAGCAATTTCAATTGCAGTAACAACTGGCATTCATTACCTCATGATGATTTCGTTTGCGCACCAGATTGCGGGTGTTCCAATAAAGGATCAGTTTGCGGCATTGGTTCCAGGATCTCGCATTGGAGCCATGACTTTGCTCGCAGCTTACCTCGCGAAATACATGGCCGTGCGTTCGCACATCGATGGAATTTGGCTGTTGTTGTTTGCAATTTGTTGTGTAGCCGTTGGTGGTTGTATTTTGGTTTACATTCGTCCGCAATGGTTGGGTGAAAGAAGTGTGAATCCACTTTTTATTGTACCAGAAAGATTTCGGAAATTTCCGTTTTTAAATAGAATTTACAAAGCCTTCGATGAAGAATAGAGGAGTAGTTGTTATCGTATGTTGTTTGTTGAATGTGTTCAGCTCTTTCGGGCAGAGTAAGTTGGTATTGAATGCTCCCGATAGTTTGTCATTCCTCTTGTTTGTAGACGAAGCGCAGGTGAACACTCTTCCGGTTTCCTCTGTTTCAATTTCGAAATTGAATGTTGGAAAGCATAACGTAAAGGTGTTGGTTCAAGCGCAAGAAGCCATGTTTTTGCTGAACGCCAAAAACCTTGTTTCGCACAGCTTCACAGTTTCTGTTTTGAACAACAAACTCGAGTTGGTTCCTTCAGGCGAATTAAAACTTCAAGCCAAGGCTTTTCAGTTTTGGCAGAACAGTGCAATTCCTGTTGCAACCAACGACAATGTTTATGTTGGGAAGAAGGGATGTGAGAATCCTGCTTTAGAAACATCGGTAGACTCGCTCGTTTCAGTTCTTCATTCTAGACCTTTCGATACCGCAAGGAAGGCGCTAGCAAGCATGCATTTGCAAGAGACTTGCTTTTTGGTGAAAGACATCGTGAAGATTATTTCAACCATTGAATTGGAAGAGAATCGAATGGATTGCATCGTTACTTCATTAAATCAAGTATATGATTTGGAGCATATCAATGAACTGATTGAGTTGGTTATTCTTGAACGAAACAAAGAAGCCATTCAACAGAAAATTTCACAATTACAAAATCAGTAAGAAACATTTAAAGACTACATTTGAATCATGAAAAAAGTACACAATTTTAGCGCGGGTCCTTGCATTTTACCCTCATCTGTTATTGAAGGTTCGGCAGATGCTATTCGTGAATTCGACGGCATGGGATTGTCGTTGATTGAAATTTCGCACAGAAGTAAAAACTTCGAGCGAGTGATGGACGAAGCGCGTCAATTGGTGAAAGATATTTTGAATCTTGAAGATCGTTACGAAGTATTGTTCCTTCAAGGCGGAGCAACACTCGGGTTCTACATGGTTCCTTTGAATATTTTGAAGGAAGGTGGAAAGGCTGCTTACGCAAACACAGGTGTTTGGGCGAGCGGTGCAATTAAAGAAGCGAAGTTGGTAGGAAATATTGATGTGGTAACCGACAGTTCTGCTTCGAACCACAATCATATTCCGGAACTGCCAACATTAGACGGATACGACTATTTTCACTTCACATCGAATAACACCATTTACGGTACGCAGTACCAAACCATGCCGAAGGTGAATGTGCCTTTGGTGTGCGACATGAGTTCTGATATTTTCTCAAAGGAATTTAACGCGAATGATTTCTCGTTGATATACGCGGGTGCTCAGAAGAACATGGGGCCAGCAGGAGCAACGTTGTACATCGTAGATAAAGAAATGTTGGGTAAGACAGGAAGAAAACTTCCTTCATATTTAGACCTTGCTTCTCATATTTCAAAAGACAGCATGGCGAACACACCTCCAGTGTTTTCGGTTTACGCAAGTATGCTCATGCTGCGCTGGATTAAAGAGAACGGAGGGTTGAAAGGAATGGAAATTCACAACCGCGCAAAGCAAGAATTATTCTATGCGGAATTAGATCGCAACAGTTTATTCCACGGACACAGTGTTCCTGAAAGCCGCTCTTGGATGAACCCAACTTTCCGTTTGAATAACGAAGAGCACGCTGCAGCATTCGATGCAATGTGGAAAGAAGCGGGCATTAGCGGAATCGCTGGACACCGCAGTGTTGGCGGATACCGCGCTTCTATGTACAACGCACTTCCTTTGGAAAGCGTTCAAGTGTTGGTAGATGTAATGAAAGAATTCGAACGTAAAAACGGATAAGATGAAAATTTTAGCAAACGACGGAATAGACTCAAAAGGACAAGCTGCTTTGGAAGCAATGGGTTGCACAGTTCTTACTGAAAAAGTAAGTCAAGATGCATTGGCCGGTTTCGTTCACAGTGAAAACATCGACGGACTTTTGGTTCGAAGCGCAACCACTGCAAGAAAAGAATTAATCGACGCTTGTCCGAATTTGAAGTTCATCGGTCGTGGTGGAGTTGGTATCGATAACATTGACGCGGTTTATGCGCGTGAAAAAGGAGTAGACGTTTTCAACACCCCTGCGAGCAGCAGCGCGAGCGTGGCGGAATTGGTAATGGCTATGATGTTCGCTTCGAACAGATTTCTTTATCAAGCCGGTGGCGCAATGCCAGTAAACGGAGAAGAAACGTTTGAAGTGTTGAAGAAGAATTACGGGAAAGGAAAAGAGGTGAAAGGAAAGACATTGGGCATTATTGGCTTCGGCCGCATTGGTCAGTCTTTGGCTGAATACGCCTTGGGATGCGGCATGCGCGTGATGTTCTTCGATCGTTCGAAGACAGAACAAACGGTAACGCTTTCTATTAACGGTTCTCCGCTTGAAGTGAAATTGGATGATTCTTCTTTCGAAGAAGTTCTTCGCGAAAGCGATTTCATTTCGTTACACGTTCCGAAACAACCGAACGGAAGTTCGGTTATTGGTGCCGCAGAGTTCGCGCTCATGAAAAAGAATGCAGTGGTGATCAACACCAGTCGTGGCGGTACTATTCACGAAGGTGAATTAATTGAGGCGTTGGATAACGGCGTTATTGCGGGTGCTTGTTTAGATGTTTTTGAAAACGAACCACGTCCGAATGCTGCGCTCTTGAAGCATGTGAAAATTATTACTACTCCGCACATTGGTGCTGCAACAGCAGAAGCGCAAGAGCGCATAGGTTTAGAGATAGCAGACAATGTGAAACGAATTATGCAAGGCGCATAAGATGAAGTTCAAACCATTCAAAGCGGTATTGCCTGCAGCAGATAAGGTGCACTTGGTTGCTTCGCGCTCCTACGTATCCTATTCAAAAGAAGATTTAATAGATAAGTTGAAGGGTAATCCCTATACTTTTCTGCACGTCATTCACCCTGATGTAGACGGCGATTACCGCGGAAGACGCGTCGCGTATTTCGAAGAAGTAAGAAAGAACTACGTGAAGTTTTTGAATGAAGAAATATTCGCTCAAGAAGAAGCGCAATCTTTTTTTATCTATCGACAAGACACACCTGAATTTTCATTTCAAGGATTGCTCGGTGCTGTCGCAGTTGAAGATTACGAGCAAGGGAAAATCAAAATTCACGAGCACACCATTAGTCAGCGTGAAGGCAGATTCACAGATTACTTGGATACAACAGGAATTAATGCAGAGCCTGTTTTACTCATGTCGAAAGACGAGCCTTGTCAGTCGCTCATTGAACGTATTTGCAATGAGCAACCGTTGTATTGTTTTTCTACCACCGACCGCGTAAAGCACACCGTTTGGAAGGTAACTGCGCAAGAAGATATTTATGAAATTGAAGCAGCCATGGCAGAAGTGCCAGAGCTCTATATTGCAGACGGACACCACCGCAGCGCGAGCAGTGTTGCTTTGAAGCAACGCAAAGCTGAAGAAGGAAACAATGAAGAAGTTTATCAGTACTTCATGGCGCTCGTGCTTTCGCAAGTGCAAATGAAAATTTTGGGCTTTCACCGTTTGGTGAAGTGTGTGGTTGAATTTGATTTGAATTTATTCCTTTCCGATTTGAAAAAAATGGGAAGCCTTGTAGAAGTGAATGAGCAAGAATTGCAATTGGCTGAAGGGAAAATAGGAGTATACACGGCAGGAAAATGGTATGCTTTTCAATTTGAAAAAGATGCTCATGTTATAGACGCCGAATGGCTTTCGAAAAATATTCTTCATCCTATTTTTGGAATTGAAGACGAGCGTACCGACAAGCGTATCTCTCATGCTGACGGATTAGTTCCTTCACATCAAATTGCGAAAATGGTTGACGAAGGAAAAGCAGATTTCGCTTTTTTACTTCATCCTATTTCAACGCAAACACTCATGCGTATTTCCGACGAAGGATCTACCATGCCTCCTAAGAGTACTTACATCTTGCCGAAGCTAAGAAGCGGATTGGTTATTTATCCGATGCGATGAGCCACATTCAAGATCAAATAAAATTCTACACAGCGCAGTTCCCTTCACACGTGAAGCTGGTGGCTGTTTCCAAGACGAAACCTGTTGAAGATCTTCAAGAGGCTTATACTTGTGGACAGCGCATTTTCGGTGAGAATTATGTTCAAGAATTGGTAGACAAGCACGAGCAACTTCCAACCGATATTGAATGGCATTTCATTGGGAATTTGCAGTCGAATAAGGTGAAGTACATTGCTCCGTTTGTTGCGCTTATTCACGGAGTGAATTCGATTTCCACCTTGAAGGAAATAGATAAGCAAGCGAAGAAATTGAATAAGCAGATTGAAATTTTATTGCAACTTCATGTTGCAACAGAGGAAAGCAAATTCGGATTTTCAGAAGAAGAAGTTTTGGAAATTGCTTCGCAAAAAGAGCTTTATTCGAACGTGAACTTTCGCGGAGTCATGGGCATGGCTTCGTTCACCGAAGACCACACGCTTATTCGCAAAGAGTTTCAAGAAGTCAATCGTATTTTTTCTATGTTGAAGTCTCACTTTGGGGAGTCGTTCAACGAGATAAGTATGGGCATGAGCGGCGATTGGGAAATTGCCGTTGAGGAAGGAAGCACGCTCGTTCGAATAGGCAGTGCAATTTTCGGAAGTCGTTAGTTCAACGTTTCGGCAACGCTGTAATCGTTGCGTGTGGCGCTGTTTCGCGAAATAAGTTCGCCCAGGAATCCCGCTAAAAACAAAAGTGTTCCAATGATCATACAGGTTAGCGCAATGAAGAACGGACTTTGTTCAGCAATGTTCTTTGCCGTTTCCCCGAGGTAAAGCGCATACAATTTCGAACCGCCGATATAAGCGAATGAAAGAAATCCGATCATGAACACCAACGTTCCCAATGTGCCGAAGAAATGCATGGGACGCTTTCCGAATTTCGACATGAAAGAAATGGT
>JBDLUS010000062.1:0-6807 GCA_039805165.1 Bacteroidota bacterium
TAGGCCTCTTCAGATTGATAGAGTCTTACTTCCAACGGATCGAAATTTCTTTCAATATCGTTTTGTCCGAAAATAGAAAAAGATAAAAAAATCGAAAGGCCTAAAAATATCTTACGCATGCTGATTAAGGTTTATGGACCTAATAAACGAAGAAATGTTGAAACAAAAAAGCGAATTACTTTTTCTTTTCGGCCAAAAGAGAAAACATACTTTGCATTAATTCTTCACGAGCCAACAACTCACGCTCGAGTTTTTCCTTTTGCGCTTTAACCTCGTTCAATTCATTTTGAAGAGGATTTAAAGAAGCCGTAGTAGAATTTTTCTTGTTTTCCATGGTTATGAGATGAACAAATATATTTCAATTTATCTGAAATACGAACTTCAAAGGAAAAAAGTTCGGTTAAAGTAGTTTTCACTCCACTCTATTTCAGGCTTTTCATTAAAGATTCCATAGACCGTGCTGCCCGTGCCCGACATACTTGAATATAGTGCGCCTGACTTCAGTAGTTTCTCTTTTATCTTTTCAATTTCAGGAAATAAATTGAAAACTTGTGGCTCGAAATCGTTTTTAAGCGTCTCATTCAACTCTTGACTTTCAATTAGTTTCATCCAATCGAAATTGGAAGGTTTGGGTTGAATGCCCTGAAATGCTTGAGCTGTGGAAATGTGTATCCCCGGATTAACAACCACGAGAAACTTTCCAACTAAATTAAAATCGACTGGGTTAACCACTTCTCCCCTTCCCGAAATGAGCGCGGCTTTGTTCTGAACGAAAAAAGGACAATCGCTTCCTAAATGAGCCGAAAGTTCTTCTAGGCGATGAATGGACAAGTTCAATTGGAATAATTCATTCAACGCCTTCAACATAAAAGTACCGTCACTTGATCCACCGCCCATACCTGCTCCACTTGGGATAATCTTGTGCAAATGAATTTTCACATGACCTATCCCGTATTCCTCTTGAAGCAGCTTCCAAGCTTTGTAAACTATATTTTTCTCGGTTGGAATATCATTCGATTCTCCGGTGCAGACCAAGGTTGTCTCTTCTGTTGAAGGTGTGACCTCGAGTATATCGCACAAGGGAATGGGCATGAACAAACTTTCCAAATTGTGAAATCCGTCTGTTCGCTTTTCAGTGATGAACAGTCCTAAATTTATTTTTGCATTTGGAAAAACTAACATCTTAATCGAGATATCCCATTTGAGTAAGCGCACGTGTATCGTTTCTCCACTTTTCAACCTTCACAAACATTTCAAGGAATACCTTTTTGCCTAAGAAACTCTCCATGTCTTTCCGGGCATTGGTTCCAACACGCTTCAGCATGCTTCCTTGGTGACCAATGATGATGGCCTTTTGCGATTCGCGTTCGGTAAGTATAACGGCTGAAATGCGAATAATGGTCGGCTCTTCTTTAAAGGCTTCAACAATGACTTCGCATGAATAAGGAATTTCGCGATCGTAAGTGGTGAAGATTTTTTCACGAATAATTTCACTTACGAAGAAGCGTTGCGTGCGATCAGAGATTTCATCTTTTGGGAAGAAAGCTGGATGTTCAGGAAGAACTGCAAGAATCTCATTCAGTAACTCTTTCGTGTAAATCTTTTCTAATGCAGATACTGGGAACACTTTCGCATTCGGTAATGCTTCATTCCAAAACTGGAAAGCTTCGTTAGCCTTTTCAGTTCCGGCTTTATCGAATTTGTTTAACACCACGAAAATGGGAACTTCCATTTTCTTCAATCGATTGAAGGTTTCTTCGTGAAGACCTTTCTTATCGAGGAGGTCAATGACCAATAAAATTAAATCGGCATCTTTGAGTGCGGTGCCGACCGATTTCATCATTCCTTCTTGCAATTTATACTTCGGATCGAGCACTCCTGGGGTATCGCTGTAGACAATTTGATAGTCTTCATCGTTTAAAATACCCATTATTCGGTGACGCGTGGTTTGCGCTTTTGGTGTGACGATGCTTAGCTTTTCACCCATTAAAGCGTTCATTAGCGTAGACTTACCTGCATTGGGGTTACCAATCAAGTTCACGAAACCCGCTTTGTGCGCGGCTTTTTTTTCTCCTTCTTCAGATTTTTCTTGCATATTGCTTGTAAAATTAGTTATATTTGCACTCCCAAAGGGGAAAACTTTTAGAGTGCGGGGTGGAGCAGTTGGTAGCTCGTTGGGCTCATAACCCAAAGGCCACAGGTTCGAGTCCTGTCCCCGCTACCAAATCAAAAGCCAATCGAAAGATTGGCTTTTTTCGTTTGTGTAACTTTAAAGTCATTTGCTTCGTACATTGATGCGATACTTTAACATGGTGTCTGGCTCAATGAATGATTTTGACAAAACAAAAGAGGAACTTCTAATAGAACTCGCGAAACTTCGTGAAGAGAACCTGCTCCTTAAGTCGGTTCATAAATCTCACGACATTGAGCGAATTCTTGCGCAAAATAAATTTCAAATGCTTTTTGAGCAATCTCCAATTGGAATGGCACTGGTTCTTCACGAAACGGGAGAATTCTTAGAGGTTAACAATTCAATATTAAAATCAACAGGATATACAAAAGAAGAATTTTTGAATTTGAGTTATTGGGATTTGACCCCAAAAGAATACGAGCAGCAAGAGATTGAACAACTGAAAACACTCAATGAAACCGGTCGTTTTGGTCCCAACTTTAAAGAATATATTCGAAAAGACGGTTCCCGTTATCCTTTATCCATCAGCGGAGCTTTATTTATTGATACGGATGGACGAAAAGTCGTTTGGGGAATTATTGAAGACATCTCAGATAGAAGAGAAAGGGAATTAATTATTAAAAATCAAAATGAAGAGCTTCTTCGTTTGAATGCGTCGAAAGACAAGTTTTTCTCGATCCTTGCCCACGATTTGAAGAATCCGTTTAGCGCGATAATTGGTTCCAGCGATTTACTTCTAACTAGATTAGATAAAAATGACAGTGAGGAAATTGACAAATACGCTAAAATTATAAATCAATCTTCTAAGAAGGCTTTAGACATTCTGTTGAATCTTATGGATTGGTCTCAAATTCAAACCGGTAACATAGCTTATTCTCCCGAATCAGCAGACATCAACAGTTTGGTTGAAGAGGCTTTACTGTTGCTTGGATGTAATGCTGAGGAAAAATCGATTTCTATTCGAAATCTCATTCCTCATGAAACAATGATTTTTGCAGATAAAGTTATGGTGAGTATTGTTCTTAGGAATCTCATTTCTAACGCAATTAAATACACACATATAGATGGAATTGTATCGATTACCTCCATTCAAAAGCAAAACGAAATCGTGATCTCCGTGCAAGATAATGGTGTTGGAATTGCTGAAGAAAAGATTCGGAAATTATTCAAATTAGATGGGGTTCATTCAACTCCTGGGACAAAAAAGGAAAAAGGGACGGGTTTAGGATTAATCCTTTGCAAGGAGTTTCTTGAGAAAAACAATGGAAATATTTGGGTTGAAAGTGCTGTCGGTGTAGGAACATCTTTCCATTTCTCATTGCGGATAAACACTGAGCAGTAATAAGTTCTCTCAATACACCTGCAGTATTTGAAATGCATCTTTTACTCACGATAAATCTTCTATATTTGCAGCCCTTATTGGTCCTGTAGTATAATGGATATTACATGGGTTTCCGAAGCCCAGAATTCGCGTTCGATCCGCGACGGGATCACTACTTTTGATTGAATTTATTGATATGCCCATGTTCAAGAATAGAATTATTCTAGCCTTCGCGTTATTATCAACCATTGCCTTCAGCGCATGCTCATCTGCTCCGAAAACACCCGAAGAATTCGGTCAGGCAGTATTTGAAGCGGTTAAATCGCATAACGAAAAAGATTTCCGTGCCTTGTATCTAACCGAAGATGAATTTAATGATATCATTGATCGAAGCAATTTGTCCGAAGAAGGAAAGAACCAAGAACGCGGAAGAGCCATAGGCCTCGACAAGTCCATGGAGAAATTAGCTATTGAAACTTTTGAAGGATTGGAACGACTTTCAAATAACTACAGCATCGATTGGTCGAAGGCTAACTTTAAGAAAGTAGATGTCTATCGCGCTGAACATATGGGTATTCAAGGTGCACATTTTATGGATGTCTACTTCGATTACAACGGATTCGATTATGCTCTGCATATCTACGATTGTTGGGAAACAGAGAACGGTTGGAAAACCTTCAAAGAAGTTTCATTGTCTGCGGTAGCCAAGAACTAGCATGTCGGTTCTTCTTCTTTCTTTGTTATTCTTTGCAATTTCGCTTATTTATTCAAGCGCGGGATTTGGAGGAGGAAGTATGTATTTGGCCATTCTTTCTGGTGCTGTCTTCACGCTGGCCCTTCCACAAGGAGAAATAAAAACATTGGCTTTACTCTGCAACGCAGCGGTAGCAACCTATAGCAGCATTCAATTCATAAGAAATAAATTTATTGACTGGAGGCATAACCTACTTTTGCTTGCTTTCAGTATTCCGTTTGTTCTTTTGGCTACTCAGATAACCTTGGAAGAAAAAGTATTTCTGCTTTTCTTGTCCATTGCACTGCTTCTTTCCTCATTCTTTATGCTTTTGCCATTGGCTGTTAAAATGAACAGTACTCTTTCATTCAATAAAAAATTACTTTGGCCTTTTTCTGCTGTCATTGGATTTATTTCTGGTTTAACCGGCATTGGTGGCGGAGTCTACCTCTCCCCTTTTCTTTATTTTTCGAAATGGGGCGAAGAACGAAAAATTGCTGCGACTACTTCCCTATTTATTGCTGTAAATTCTTGGGTAGCCTTGGTTCCCATGCTTTTCCAATTGAAAAATTTACTTGTCGAAAATTCTACCTATTATCTAATAGGAGCGGTATTGACCGGCGCAATACTGGGAAATTTAAGTGCGCTTAAATTCCTTCCGAAGAATGGCATTCGATTAATTACCATTGGAATCTTGCTTTATGCCGGCATTCGTTTGTTACTTCGCAGCTTATGAAAAAGGAAGTTCAACTTTTCGGAATGCTGAAGGAACAATACGGAAGCCCTGTATTTGTTGAGGTTTCCGATTTGCCTATTTCAGCCAAAGAACTTATTGTGGCTTTTCGAATGCAATTTCAAGAAGTTCAAGACCTTCCTTTCTTAATTGCGAAGAACCACTTCATGATTCAAGATGTGGATCTTATTGATTCTACAGATCACATTGCCTTATTACCTCCAGTTAGCGGCGGATGAAGACCGATTTCCAACTCATCGCTCATGCGAACGACTTTCCCGATTTAGAACAATTTCGTTCTGAACGTTCAGGAGCTGAAGTTGTTTTTAATGGGATTGTCCGCACACCGAACAAAGGTTCAGAAGTTCTTTATTTGGAATTCGAAGCTTATGAAGCCTTGTTTCATAATGAAATGAACCGCATTGCGGAATCTTTAGAATCCCAATTTCAAATCAACGCCATTGTCCTTCATCACCGCATTGGACGAGTCCTTCCGGGCGAATTAGCTGTTGTCGCAGTTGTCTATTCTCAGCACCGCAAAGATGCCTTCGAGGCCTGTGAAGCACTTATGAATGAATTGAAGTCTACTGTTCCGATTTGGAAAAAAGAATTCAATTCAGATGGTTCTTTTTGGGTGAGTCAAACGCCTTAGTTCAATACTGTTGGGCCAATTGAACTGCACTAAGCGCGTTCATTCTTCCGTAACCATGATCAACATCTTGAATAATTGAAAACTGAGCGGTGTATCTGAGAATCCATAGAATCTGAAATTTCGAAAGGGTTGGTTTGACGGACCAAACGATTGCTGCAATTGCTGCCGCTGAAGCTGTAGCTGCGCTTGACCCACCAATGTATTGCGGCCAATCGTTGTACTGATTTATCCCAACGGACTTTCTGTTCGCATCCCAGCTGCGTTCCATTACAATGGTAAAATCGACTTGCGGTCCATCGTGACAGACTTGACACGTTTGATCTTGGTCATTCACTCCGGTAACAGCTTGACACTCTGAAAAGGCAGCTGGATAAATCACTGAAAGTCCAGAAGTGAAAAAGGTAGAAGTCCCGGCGGCAGCGAACAGCAGCTTCCCCATTGAATTGGCATAGGTCACGGCATCGAGAAGAACACTGCTATAAAAAGGTGTTCCCATAGACATGCTTATGATCTTTACAGCCGACTTATTCGCCAAATAAACATAGGCATTCTTCACGGCTAACCTTTCCGCTGAAGTATTCAAATACACATCGTCGGCAGCTCGAACAGTAAATAAATTAGCCTTGTGCGCACCTCCAATGGCATTGCCAAAATTGGCCCAAGGCGCAGCAATAAGTCCTGCCATAGCGTTTCCGTGGTTGCATGAAGTATACGCGCTGGAGCCGATGGTGTAAGTGGTTTCATGCGTTCGTCCAACATTCGAATAACCGGAATTGAATTGTTGAAAGAGGAGGTACTGATTTGAAGAAACTCCGGCATCTATGACCCCCACTCCTATTCCCATACCTTGACGAATTCCCCAGGCTTGCGGCACGTTGTGGTAGTTCCAATGCCAAGAAATTTTAGCTCCTGTGCCTGTTGTTGTATAATCTCCAGCTTGAACCGCATCGTAGATTGGTGTGCATCCGCTTTCTGTTCTGTTAACTGTTTCCTCCAAGAAATCGTTCAGGGGTTCTATGTATCGAATGTGTTCTGAACTCATGAGCCAAGCCACCAAGGCGGGACTCTTAGAATGAAAAGAAACAATGGGCAGGTGAAGATCTACTTCCAGCACAAACTCTTCCCTACGAACTTCCCTGCCCATCTCAACCGTTAAAGTGTCCTCCAAACTCTTCAG
>JBDLUS010000063.1:0-13224 GCA_039805165.1 Bacteroidota bacterium
CACTAAACCTCTTCCCTACCGATAAACCAGCTAAAGAGAAATACGACGAAGCTGAAAGAAGATTTAAAGAGCAGCAAGCCAACAAGAACAATGAAGCTCGCTATGCGCAATTGATTAAAGATGGCGATGCACAATTTAAAAATCAATCTTGGGAAACCGCTCAATCCAATTACAAAGACGCGCTTGACATTAAACCCAACGAAGGTTATCCGAAAGCCCAACTCGACGAAATCAAAAAGAAACTCGACGCTCTTGAATTAGAAAAGCAATTTCGCGCATTGGTTGCTCAAGCAGACGGTGAATTCAATGATGAGAACTATGCAACTTGCATCAACACCTACAAAGAAGCGCTGAAAATTAAAAGTGACGATGTCTACTCTAAAAAGCAAATCGATTTAGCGCAAGCAGCTATCGACGCAATTGCGAACGACAAAAACAAACAAGAAGAAATTGAGAGACGCTACAAAGCTCTTATTACCTCTGCTGATGATCTGTTTGCTAAGAAGCAATATCAAGAATCAATTGACAAATACGAAAGCGCTTCAGATGTTAAACCAGAAGAGAGTTATCCGGGTTCTCAGATAAACAAGGCCCGCAAGGCGCTTGAAGCGGCGAACACCGTTGTTCGAAACACTACTCCAACAGAAGACCCTCAATTAAAAGAGTATAAAAGACTCATAGCTGAAGGGGATAAATTATTCGAAGAGAGTGCGCTTAGCGATGAGCAAAAAATGGTGGCTGCGAAAAACAAATATGTAGCGGCACTGAATATTAAAATTGGCGAACGCTATCCTGCAAAACAAATCGAAAGTATTGATGCCGCTATTTTGGAATTGCACAATTCCGACACTCAAGCCGATATCGACTGGAGAGAGAAACGCATTAAGCAAGAACAAGATTTCGAGGAAATCCGCAGACAGAAAGAAAAAGAGGCGGAAGAGAATCGCTTAGCTCGAATTCGTGAAAATGAAGAGGCTGAGGCAAAACGATTGGAAGAAGAAGAGACCAGAAAACGCGACCGCGAAAGAAATAGAAAAAGCGATGTGGACGCAGATGCCGAAAAAGCCGTTGACGATTTTTATCGCGACGCGCAAAAGAAAGCGGAAAAACGAAAAATGCTCGACATCTTCCAAGACAAGTCTCAAGACAGCACCGATCAAGCGGGGTTCCGCAGAAATCATCGAAGACAAATTGAAGAGGCTGAAGCCGAAATTGAAATTAAGTCGAATCAATTGTATGAGATCACTCGTAAGTCAGAACCCTATCTTACAGCGAACGAGACCGAGATAGATTCAGCAAAGAATGACATCAATACACGTAAAGAAAATTATACCCGCAGACAAAGACGTGATATTGAAAAAGCATCGGAATTCAACGACGACGACAAAACTCAAATCACTGAGTTTTCGAAGAATGATCGTGAAAGAAAGAGAAACGAGCGCGATATTCAAACAACTTATACCGAACGTAACAGTCAATCGAATGATTATACCGAGCGTTCGAAGCGCAGTCGCAACAAAAACGGCAATCGCATCGGAGAACAAAAAGAGGGTACGCAAGACATCGTTGTAAAAGGCAACGAAGATTTAACCGCTGAGATTGCAGATGTTCAGCGCGACAAAGATCATTATGCTGAGGTTGATGCCAGTATCAAAGCGGCAGGACAATCAGGAATTATTACTCACGGAAAGGAAATAGAAAAGAGTAAAAACTTTCAAGAAGAAATTAACGACGAAAGTCCGAATCTTTTGGAAAAGCAGCGCATGGAAGTAAATGCCAATGCACATGTCTTGGAAACTAAGATTTTAGACGACAAAGAAAAGGCTGAAAAAACCAAAAACAACAATTCTAAAATCCGTCCTGAATATCCAACAGGACCAAAAGACCCTTCAGAACTCAATCCAAAACCCGGCACTGAAACACTTGCCGAGGGAGTAACTGAAAAATCTTATGAGACTAGTCGTCCTAGTCAAAAGGTCATTGAAAGAACCGTAAAAATCGGAGCAAAGGTTGATGTCTACCAAAAGGTAATTTCAAAAACGGGTACGTACTACTTCAAGAACGACATTAGCATTACCGAAGATCAATGGACCTTAGACACTACCGTTCGTAAGTGATGCGCATACTCATTCTCAACGGCCCCAACCTGAATTTACTCGGCACGCGTGAACCTTCTATCTATGGTTCAGAGAATTTAGAATCTCTCTTGAACGCATTGGTTGAAAAGTTTCCTAGCGTGACTTTTTCACATCTTCAATCCAATCACGAAGGCGTGCTCATTGATGCTATTCAAGACTCTGAAAAATATGACGCTATTGTATTCAATGCTGGTGGTTACACGCATACGAGTGTTGCCATTGCCGACGCATTAGCCGCTGTGAAACCTCGAGTAATTGAAGTTCATTTAAGTAATGTTATGGCAAGAGAAAAGGAGCGACATACATCGCTCCTTGCAAAACATTGTTTGGGGACAATTTCAGGATTTGGTTTTGATTCTTACGCACTAGCTGTTGAACAGTTAATACGATAAGCATTACCCTCCTACTTCCGCCAATTTCACTCTTAGTCCATCGAAGTTTGCTGCAATATGCAACTGACATCCCAATCTGCTATTTCCTTTAACGAAGAAGGCCTGATCTAACATTCCTTCTTCATCGTCGTTTCTTTCACCTAAGTCGTGATCAGAAAGAATATACATGTGGCAACTTGCGCACATGGCCATTCCTCCGCACGTGCCCTCAACAGGTAATTCATATGACTTGCAAAGCTCCATCATATTCATACCCATATCCGTTGGCGCATCTAAAACGTGCTCCTTATCTTCTCTATCGATTACTGTGATCTGTACTGTATTTTCCATACTTAAAATCCGTTTACTCCATTAACTGTGGTGTACTTCAAAACATAATTCTTATCGGGATAAATACGCTTGAAGGCACTTTGAACCATCAAAGTAGTCTCATGGAATCCGCAAAGAATTAACTTCAATTTGCCTGGGTAAGTATTGATGTCCCCAACTGCGTACAATCCAGGAACGTTCGTCTGATAATCAAACGTATTTACTTCAATACTGTTCTTGTCAATATTCAATCCCCACTCAGACAATGGACCCAACTTCGGACTTAATCCGAATAGCGGCAACCAGTGATCAGTCGTAAGCACAGTTTTTGTTTCATCGTTATGTTGAAGGGTAATGTTGCGAAGAGCATGGTCTCCGGCAACCTCCACCACTTCAGCATCTGTGTGAAGATTTATTTTTCCTGAAGCTGCCATATCCAACACCTTCTGAACTGAATCTGGGTGTCCGCGGAAACTCTTACTTCTGTGAACCAGCGTAACTTCCTTCGCCACGCCGTTCGCTAAGAAAACTGCCCAATCTAATGCAGAGTCTCCTCCACCGCTAATAATAACAGACTTTCCTCTATAGAATTCAGGATCACGCACAATGTATTCAATTCCTTTGTCTTCGAAATCTGAAATATTTGAAATCGGAGGTTTACGTGGTTCGAAACATCCCAATCCGCCAGCAATAGCTACAACAGGTGCAATGTGTTTCGTGCCGCGAGAGGTTGTCACAATGAACTTTCCATCTTCGGTCTTTTCGAAAGACTCAGCGCGCTCCCCCAGTGTAAATCCTGGTTTGAACGGCTCGGCCTGTTTCATTAAATTATCAATTAACTCTCCGGCCAACACCTCAGGAAAACCTGGAATGTCATAGATTGGTTTCTTTGGATAAATTTCAGTCAACTGTCCGCCCGCCTGTGGCAGAGCATCAATCAAATGGCAACGTAATTTTAGAAGGCCAGCTTCAAAGACGGTAAACAAACCACATGGGCCTGCACCAATAACAAGGATATCAGTTTCAATCATAATTGTGAAGTCGAGCAAAATTACTTCTTTCAATAGATATAATGCTCAATCTTATAAAAATCATTAACATTTGAAGGGGAATAATGTTTTTTGATGCTTGAAAAAGAATAAATCTTAAATTAGGGCTACCTAAAACCTTCCAAATGAAAAAAACTTTACTTGCCTTAGCCATTGTTTCCGGATTAAACGCCCAAGCGCAGTGCGACGGCAATCGTTATTTGAATTACATCTTCAACGATGTTCAAGTAACTTCAGATGTTCCCTACGGACAGAATTTAAAGTTCGACGGTTCAAACCAAGTTTTGTCTTGTGATATTTATGAACCCGCAGGAGATAACGTTTCTAATCGTGCAGCTGTTATTGTCGCACATGGCGGATTTTTCTTGTCTGGTTCGAAGACAGGACCTGATGTTGTTCCTATATGTCAGAGACTTGCGAAAATGGGATACGTTGCCATTTCCATTCAATATAGATTAGGTGTTACAGTCACAGCAGACCTTGCTGGTCCAATGACCGAGGCGGTAATGCGCGGTGTTCAAGATGGCAAAGCTGCGGTTCGTTTTCTTCGCAAAACCGTTGCTTTAGATGGAAATCCGTACAACATTGACCCCAACGAAATCTACATCGCAGGTTCTAGCGCAGGCGGATACATTGCCCTGCACATGGCCTATTTAGATGATATGGCAGAATTGCCTGCGTTTGTAAATACAAGCAACCCAGGATTAGCGGGAGAACTTGAGGGCGAAAGCGGAAATCCTGGATATCCATCAGATGTGAAAGCCATCGTAAACATTTGCGGTGCCATTGGCGACACGGCTTGGATTCAGCCGGGCGATGAACCCGCTTTGTTGTTTCACGGCACGAATGATCAAACAGTGCCTTACGGTTCTGCCATGCAATATGCATTCGGAATTGCTCCCGTATTGGAAGTCGATGGCAGTGCGAGTATCAATGAAAAAATGAATCAAGTTGGATTGGAACATTGCTTTGAAATTTATGAGGGACTAGACCATGTTCCGCATGCCAGCAATGCCGCTATATTGGACACAACGATGAGCATTATGTCGAACTTCCTTGCCCATCACATTTGTGCTATTCCACTCGATTGCAGCTACCGCACAATATCTGTTGGAACAGAAGAGTTAATCGTTGAAGAAGACAACTTATTGGTTTACCCGAATCCGGCTAACGCAACTCTATTCATTGCAAGCAACGATTTAAAGCAAATTGAAGTCTACAACATGACTGGAGAATTGGTGTCAACAGAATTCAACACAAATCGCATGGAAGTTTCTAGCCTTCCGAATGGCTTGTATGTTTTCCGTTTAACCACTTCAACAGGAAAAACCAACATAACCATCATTATTCAACATTAAAATGAAACGCTTTTTCAGACTCGCCTATTTACTACTTGCTTTGTTGGGAACCGCTACTGTTGTTACCACGCAGACTTCTTGTTCAAGCCCGAAGAAAGGATTTAACTATTCTTCGCATAATAAGCGAAATAAAAAGAACCAACGATTTGTAAACTCCCGCGTTAAGAAAACCAAGGGAGATCACACCAAAGTGAAATGCAAAACGCACTAAAAGAAAAAAGCCCCTCGGGGCTTTTTTTTATGCGTCTAATTCGCTAGTAAAGTGGAAACTCAATTCCGGATAGTTCTGCTTTTCCATGTCGAGCATAAACTGACTTGGCGCTAAGAACACATCGCGGTCTTCTTTGTCTTTAACGATGTTGTTTCCTTTAATGCGCAAAAACTCTGCGAGTTTCGCTGGGTCTGTTGTCGTTATCCAACAAGCCTTGTAATATGACTTCGGCTCGAAAATACATTTCGCTCCGTATTCGTTTTCCAAACGGTATTTAATTACTTCGAATTGAAGCTCACCAACTGTTCCAACAATCTTACGAGAGCCTGGCTCTTGGAAGAATACTTGGGCAACGCCTTCTTCAGTAAGCTGTCGTATACCCTTGTCTAATTGTTTTGTCTTCATTGGATCGCGATTCACCAACTCTTTGAAGATCTCTGGCGAGAAGCTTGGGATACCCTTGAACATCATGTTCTCACCTTCAGTTAAAGTATCACCAATCTTGAAATTACCTGTATCGTATAAGCCTACAACATCGCCCGGATAAGCTTCGTCAATGGTCGACTTCGCTTGCGCCATGAAGGTAACCGGATTCGGATACTTGAACTCTTTCGCTAAGCGAACGTGCTTGTAGAATTTGTTGCGCTCGAACTTTCCACTGCACACACGTAAGAACGCAATGCGGTCTCGGTGGCGAGGATCAATGTTCGCGTGTATCTTGAAAACGAATCCACTGAACTTAGTTTCAATAGGATCTACTTCTCTTGTCTCTGTCTCACGTGAACGAGGCGTTGGAGCAATCTCAATAAATTTCTCTAACAACTCGCGCACCCCGAAATTATTCATTGCCGAACCGAAGAATACCGGCGCAAGCTTTCCAGCCTTATACGCCTCCACATCGAACGGATCGTAAACACTGCTAATGAGTTCAACATCGTGACGCAATTCATTCGCATATTGACCTGCCAATTCATCGAGAATCGGGTCGTTCAAATCTTCAATGTGAACGATATTCTCTTCAACCTTGGTTTT
Organism: Bacteroidota bacterium; assembly: GCA_039805165.1. GTDB lineage: Bacteria > Bacteroidota > Bacteroidia > Flavobacteriales_D > Sanyastnellaceae > CAIZGX01. Next base: position 6,490 of record JBDLUS010000063.1, read on the forward strand.
ATTCGAAGCGAAAAGATTGATGCTCTTGTCGTAAAGTTTGTAAACACCTTTGAAGCTAAATCCCTTCGATATTGGCCAAGACAACGGTTGAACTTTAATTGACAACTTCGATTCTAATTCGTCAAGAATATCGAAACCATCGCGTCCTTCCAAATCCATCTTGTTTACGAAAACAATCACTGGCGTATCGCGCATCCGACAAACTTCCATCAAACGTTCCGTCTGTGTTTCTACACCCTTCACACTATCAACAACTAGGATTACACTGTCTACTGCGGTAAGCGTGCGATAAGTGTCTTCAGCGAAATCTTTGTGACCAGGAGTATCGAGCAAATTAATTTGTTTGCCTTGGTATTCAAAGACCATCACCGAAGTCGCAACAGAGATTCCTCTCTGTCTTTCAATTTCCATGAAATCGGAAGCTGCTGTCTTGGTAATCTTATTGCTCTTAACAGCGCCCGCTGTTTGAATAGCACCTCCAAAAAGCAAAAGCTTTTCGGTTAATGTTGTTTTACCCGCATCCGGGTGAGAGATAATCGCAAACGTTCTTCTTCTACCTATTTCTTCTTGCGCACTGGCCATGTTCTTCCTTTGTTATTTCGCTGCCGACGGTTCTACGTAGGCCTTAATTTTAATGACTGTCTTTAAATCGGGTTCGGTGTTAGCTGTAATGGTAACTGACTTCTCCTGATCTTTTTCTTTTTTCGTACTATCGAATTTCACTTTAATCGCCGCCGACTGTCCTGGTTTAATCGGATCCTTCGGCCATTCAGGAACGGTGCATCCGCATGAACCTTTACAATCTTCAATAATCAAATCTTCCTTACCCGTGTTCGTGAATTCAAAATCATACTCACGCTTCTCCCCTTCTTTCAATCTTCCGAAATCGTGCAACATCTTTTTGAATTTCATTTTCGTCTTAGGACGCAATTGAGACTCTTCTCCTGAACCGGGCTTTGGAACTTCCTTAGGAACAACTACCGGAGCAGGCTGACTAGGAATTACTTCAGCATTGTTAGAGGTCGAAGTGGAACAACTTGCAAAAACAACAAGCGCACTTCCGAATAGAAAAGCTAGCTTTTTCATTTTCTTATTTCTTCGGTTTTGATTTCACCATTTTGTATTCGTCGAATGCCAATGGAATTTTCTCAAACTCACCATTGACTAAAATTTCCATTCCGCGTTTGAAAGCTGGATTTAATTCATTGATGATCTCGTAGAACGATTCGTTCTCGTAAATACCTCTTCCAACCAAGGCCTTCATGCGAATAAGAATTACCTGCTTCGAACGAGCAAATTCTACCTCGTTGAATTTTACCTCTTTCTTCTCGGCTGCTTGAATAAAATTCGTGATTTCATCTTGACTGAATGCAAACTGAGTAATGAACTCTTTCGAAGTTGGATACTTTTTCTTCAACTCATCGCGATGTGCATCTACATACTCCATCGTCCAATCATTGGTAATACCAATGCGTAACAAATCCGAAAAGTACTTGCTGTTCTCTGAAGTATCTAGCGGCACGAAGATGTCAGGCATAATTCCACCACCACCATAAACAGTGCGCTTCGTTAGACGAGTTTCGTATTTATCTTTTTCAGAAAACTTAATGCTATCCGCATGGAAGAACTCACCGTTCTTCAAACGCTTCAAGTAATCCATCTCGTAATCTTCCAAACCTTTTTCGTAAGGCTTTTGAATGCATCTTCCTGCAGGAGTGTAATACTTCTGAACGGTTAAGCGAACCATAGAACCGTCTGGCAATGGAATAGGACGTTGAACCAATCCTTTTCCGAAAGACCTTCTTCCTACCACAACACCTCGATCCCAATCTTGAATGGCGCCACTAACAATTTCACTTGCACTTGCAGAAGATTCGTCAATTAACACCACCAATCTTCCTTCCTCAAATCTTCCTTTCACACGTGGCTTCGCATTTGTTTTCTCTTCCGGAAATGCTCTTCCTTTTGTGAATACGATAAGCTTGTCTTTATCCAAAAACTCGTCGCACATATCAATGGCAGCGCTTAACATTCCACCTCCGTTGTCCTGAAGATCGAGCACTAAATCGCGCATACCTTTTTTCTTCAAGTCATCTAACGCTTTTCGTAATTCTTCGGTAGTCGTTTTCGCGAAACGAGACACTTTGATATATCCTATTCCTTCAGCAGCCATGTATGCCGCGTCAATTGAATAGATCGGAATTTTATCGCGAATGATATCATAAGTTTGAACTCCAACAACTCCTTTGCGCAAAATACCCACTTTTACTTTTGTTCCGCGTGGTCCGCGAAGCTTCTTAAACACGTCGTTGTTCTTGACACCAATTCCGGCCATGTTAACTCCGTCGACAGTTACAATTTTATCTCCACCACGAATACCAAGCTTTTCAGACGGCCCGCCTTGAATTGGCTCAACAACCATAATGGTGTCGTGGAGTATGTTGAACTGAACACCTATACCGTCGAAGCTTCCTTCCAACGGCTCATTGGCTTCTTGTAATTCTTCAGCGCTGATGTATGTTGAATGAGGATCTAATTCTTCGAGTAGCGAAATAATCGCTTTCTCGGTTAGCTCTTTTGAATTTACCGAGTCTACGTACATGTACTCGATGTAATTCAACAACGATGCGAATTTATCTGTTGTTGTTTTCGGATCTGGTTGTGCCCAAGCGGTTGCTGTAAGAAGCGATTGCACAACTAAAAACAGGACGATTTTCTTTTTCATAAGTTCGGGATAAAGGTACAACGCACTTCCGTTGTACCAATGTCCCTAACTAAAAAACCGTACCACTATTGCACGTCGAATTCAACTACGACTTCTTCAGCCGAATTACCGCTTTCGTCAACAGCCTGTAACTCCCAATGCCACACTCCGTGAATGGTGTCTGGAACGACATAATACAACGTCTTGGTAACAGTAGTTCCCGACAATGCAAGAATCCGCGTGTCTACCCACAGCCCAACATTCGGGGCAACTGCTGCAGTATCAACCTCACCATTGTGCCCATGTCCGTCTGCAGCATCATGTATACTCGCTTTCATCTGACTTAATGGATGATCATCGGTTATTGTAAAACGAATTGCTAATGAATCTCCTGGCTGCACGATGAAGTCTAAACCCATGATTTCGTTCACCGAAACGGAACTGATTGCCGGAGGAGTTGTATCCTCTTGCTGACAACTTTGCAGAATAAATGCTCCTCCGATTAACACAAGAAACGATTTAAGAATTTGTTTTTTCATGTTGAGTTAATTTTAAAATTTAATTAATGTTTGAATAAATACATTGCGTCCCATTTCCGGAAGATTCAGTCTTCGGTAATTACTTGTGTGATTGTAATAAAAGGCATTGAAAAGATTGTTTACGCCAAGATTACTTTCGAGTGTTAATCCGCGCAACTTCCATTCAACTTTTAATTTGGAATCTAGTGTTTGATAACCCGGCGTTGACTTCTCATTGCGGTCGACTCTGTTTTGCGCAGCAGCCCAATTGCCTTGCACTTCCAACAGAACATTCAACTTATTTTTCAATTCGAATAATTTATGTTGAAGGGTTACACTCGAAGAAATTGGCGGAGTAAAAGGCGAAGCTGTTCCAGATAAAAACAAATACGAAAACACCGATTGCGCGCTCCATTCTAACCTCGTTCGCGTATTCAATTGAAATTCACTTTTCATTTCACCCCCTGAAAACATAACCCGGTCCTGCGAATAAACATAGACTTGTCCGCCATCCGACAATTCAGAATAAAAGGAAGAAGCTCGAAGGAAAATATAGTTGGAAAAATAATGCGCATATCCTGCCAACGACAATTGGAATTTTTCGGTTTGAAGTTCATACGCAGTATCGAAGAGATAGCCTACTTCCGGATTCAACTCCGCATTCCCTTGCTCGTGGCGGAAGGTACCGTGATGAACGCCGTTAATGAATAACTCTGCAGCATTCGGCATACGCCAAGCGCGTTGAAGACTGTACTTCAATGACTGTCCCTCGTGAATGGAAACAGCCTCTCCAATTTCAAACGACCAACCTGCAAAATTTCGAGTTATTTCATTCGCTCGAACGTAGTAAAATCCAATGCTATCAACCGATGCATAAACCGGAGAGCGAAAAGCTTCGTCGCGCATTCTCCCCTGCTCCAATCGCAATCCTACGGTTCGGAAGGTTTCTTTTTTTCTATGTTGAAGTAAACCGTTCCGTTGGAAATAAACCGCATGCTGAGTTCCGGCATAATTCGGTAAAAGGAAATCATATCCGCCACGAGAATGCTGAAGCAATTCAGCGAATAATCCAACCAACGTCTTTGTCCCTTCCTTCGAAGTCATTCGTAAGTACGAATTGATTTGCGCTGAACGCAAACGCAAGTCGTGTGCGACGTTGTAGTTCGGCAAGGGCTGAAAGCCTTCTCTTCGCGGAAGAATAAATTCTTGTCTTCTGTTTTCCTGAACACCCGCATTCGTTTCGAACCATCCCCATTTCGTGTTGGAAGAAAAATGCAACGCCGATTTAAAATGTCGGAGCGTAACATTTGGGAAACCTACATTTCTTGAATCGCCATCGCTTTGAACACTGCCAACTGTGGGCACTCCGATGGCTCCAACGAACAGGCCTGCATCTTGTGTGTACAAACTTTGCGACACCTGAATTTTCCCTTTGGGAAGAAGTCTACCGAAGACGAATTGCTCATGCATATCTCTTCCTGCTGTGTTCTGCAAAGCACCTTCCGCAAGCGGATAAATTCTTCTCAAATACGTGAACGAATCGGCTGGCAATTGCATGTCGCCATATTTCATTAAAGTGCTTCGAAGCTTTAAGTAATTTTTATTTTTTCGAACTGAAATTTGAGCGGAGTTTCCAAGCGTGTTGTTATTCGATTGGAAGATGGAACCAACATTTCCATGCACACCATCTTTCGGCACTTCTGGCAAGCGAATGGAAAGCACTCCACCAATGGCATCCGATCCGTACATCACATTACCTGCGCCTTTCCGCCATTCTATGTTTTCAATTTGAAAAGGATCTATCTCCAATCCGTGATCACTTCCCCACTGCTGCGCCTCGTGCTTCATTCCTAAATCTTGAATGAAACATCGCGAACCAGAATACGACCTTATCTGAGGCTTACTCATTCCAGCTCCTGTTGAAATGGAAGAAATACCCGGTTGAGACTTCAGTTTGTCTGAAAGTGTAAGTCCATTGGCTAGTGTAAGTTCTTTCGCTGAAAGCGAAACCATGGCTTGCGAAGATCTTCGCACTTCTACTTTTGAAGCTCCGTCTTCAATGACAATTTCGTTCAATTGAAAATTTGAAGGAAGCAATTCAATGCGTAAGGTCGTAATAGAATCGCGCTCGACCATGAAGTCGAAAAGCTTCGCTGCGTAGTTGTCCTTCAACACATGCAAATGATATTTTCCAACAGGAATTTCTTCCACAATAAAATACCCCTTGCCGTCGGTAATGACTTCGGCATTAAGTTCATGCACTTCAACATGAGCGTGAGAAAGGGGCAATTGCGTAGAAGCGTCAACTACAATTCCGTGCAGTTGTGCGTGTGTACAATATCCCATTCCCAAAAAGAGAACAAGAAAAAATAAACGCATTGAAAAAAATTAAGGATGCTATCGAAAAGAAACCAACGATTATCCTTGGGGCGGAGCTCTGCCCGATTGCTCTACTAAAACTAATTCTGAAAATGGCGAAGCATAAACCGCTATTGCAACAGGCAAATCTTTATTGCTGTGAAAAGCAATGTCTAAAATTTCGACTGGTAAATACGGAAGGGCTTTGACTGCACAAAACTGACATTGTTCGTCTTCATGCTCATGTTCAGAAACGAGCTCGTGACTGTGCTCTGTGAGTTGGTGAAAGGTTTGAAAAGAAAGTACACCGACAAAAAGCACGAGAAGTGCTCCTGCTAACGATGTTCTTATTTTCAAATTCATGTTGCGAAGATAATTCAATTCAATATTACCACGAACCGCCGGCTCCGCCGCCACCGAAGCTTCCGCCACCAAATCCGCCAAAGCCTCCTCCACCTCCAGAACTTCCTCCACCCCATCCGCCAAAGCCTCCGCTTCCGCCACGGAATGAATTGTAATATCCCGTGTGACGTGTATTCATAGAGGCTAGTAAAGCCCAAGCCGCCCAGAAACCAAGGTTGTTTGAGCGGGCATATTGACGAGTGCTTTTCACTTTGAATAACAAGAACACGCCTGCAATGATTAAAAAGAAAATGACCGCTCCGAGTATTCCCCCTTTGTTGCTTTTCTTTTCTGGAGCGTATTCGCTTGCTGGATATTTTCCGCGCGACAAATCGGATAAAATCTGAACGCTCTTCGCTATGCCCTCGAAATATTTTTTCTGCTTTGCTAATGGAATAAATTCATTTTCCACGATGGTGTAAGACACCGCATCTGGAATGGTTCCGTGCAATCCTCTTCCAACAGCAATGAATGCTTCTCCTTTTGAAGAAGCCTGCTTGGGTTTAATGAGGAAGACAATTCCATTGTCCTGCTTCGCCTGTCCCACTCCCCATTGCTCTCCAAGTTTTGTCGCGAAGGCGTATGGCTCAAATCCGCATAAGTCTTGAACAATAACCACCACGATTTGAGTACCTGTTGTGCGTGCTAAATTTTGCAAACTGTCTTCCAACAACTGCACTTCGTTCGCAGCCAACATGCCTGTTCCATCGTAGACCAATCTGCGATCATCTTTTTGAGGAAAACAATCTTGCG
>JBDLUS010000064.1:0-9539 GCA_039805165.1 Bacteroidota bacterium
CAGCATTCACTTCGCCATCTTTGTTTGTTTTTTTTGTGAGTTGAAGAATGCGTTCTTCTATCACCTCAACATCTGCATCGCGAATGGGTTTTTTCGTTGCTTTATCTAGGACTAAAACATCGAGTGAAAATTCACCACAGCATTGTGTGGGCTTTTCGTTGAAGTGCGGACAAGGAAGGTCTTCTGTGAGGTTTACATATGTGACTTCAGCACTAATGGTAAGCGGCGTTGAAACGCTTTGTGAAGCGAAAAAGACAGGAACAACTTCTTTGAACTTTCCTGTTTTTCTCGGATTGAATTTGATGCGAATGACCAAGCTGTCTCCGGGCTGCACGTCTTTGGTAGAATACAACACTTGAAAATTCGGAGAGAAGTCTGCGCGAAGTAAATGGTCTGTTTTCGTTCCTTCATTCCAAACAACAATATCTGACACGCGTTCGGTGTACTTCGTAAATACGCCGTAGTTCACGCTTTGCTCGCTCCATCGCAATTGTGCGCTGGCATTGAAACACAAGAGTGTACAAACAAGAAAGAAAATTTTATTTATGTTGAAGTACTGCATCGGCCAATTTTCGATCGTTCGCTAGTCGTGGAATTTTGTTCTGACCTCCTAGTTTTCCTTGCGATTTCATGTATGCATTGAATGCTCCGTTTTTAACTGGAGTAATTTTCAGCTTCTGTAAAACGCTTCCAACAATGAGGTCTTTGTAGTAAACATTTTGTTCTTGCATTTTATTGTCTAGCAAAGTTTGAAGTGCATTCAAATCAGGAACTTCACCGTTGAACTCTATTATCCATTCGTGATAGGGAAGTCCCTCTGTCGGCTGCACCTGCGGCGCAACGTGGAATTCATTCACGGAAAACGAAAGTTGCGATAATGCGTTAGACATGGCTCTGTCCACTTCTTCACCTATCACATGTTCTCCGAACGCACTGGTGAAATGCTTGATTCTTCCAGTGACTAAAATGCGATACGGGTATAACGAAACAAACTTCACAGTGTCTCCAATGCTATATCCCCAAAGGCCAGCGTTGTTGCTAAGGGTGAGCGCGTAGTTTACACCCAATTCAACTTCATGCAAGGCATAGCGCTTCGGATTTTCAGTGAAGTACTCTTCTGCTTTGATGAATTCGAAATAGATGCCGCTGTTAATGTTTAAGCGAAGTCCTTCGGCTTCTTGACTGTCTTGATAGGCAAGGAATCCTTCGCTTGCCGGATACAATTCGATGGTTGGAATTTCTTCGCCAATGAGTTCTGCAAATCGCGATTTGTATGGAGCGAAATTCACTCCTCCGAAAACGAACAATTCAAAATTCGGAAAAATTTCTTTGATGGTTTGCTTACCTGTTTTTTCAAGCAACAATTCGAAATACATCTGCACCCAACTTGGAATTCCAGAGATGAGACGCATGTCTTGCATGCATGTCTCTTCAACAATTCTATTGATCTTCGTTTCCCAATCTTCAATGCAATTGGTAGCGTACGAAGGCAGGCGATTCTTTTGCAAATAGGCAGGAACGTGATTGGCCACGATTCCCGAAAGTCTTCCATAGGGAATACCCGATTCGAGTCTACTCAATTCAGGACTTCCTTGAAGGAAGATCATCTTTCCATCTACGAATTTCGATTGACCTGTTTCACCAATGTAGTTCAACAGCGCATTGCGCGCGGAACCAATGTGGTTGGGCAAAGATGCTTGAGTAAGTGGAATGAATTTCGTTCCGCTGGTAGTACCTGAAGTTTTACAGAAATATTTCGGAATGCCTGGCCATAGAACAGAAAGCTCTCCCGCTTTCGCACGCTCCATGTACGGCACCAATTCTTCGTAATCGCGCACAGGAACAGCTTGTGTCCATTCGTCGTGATTCGAAATGGATTTGAATTTATGATCGGCTCCGAACGCAGTATTGCTGGCGGAATGCAAAAGGTTTTTCAATACTTCATTTTGCAACACTTGCGCGTGTTCGTTTTCATTCAACAATGATTTTCGAATGCGTTTTCCGAGCCAGAGACTGGCGCTTGACTTGATTGACATGCGCTATTGCTTAATGAAAATTTGAGCAGAAGCGTGATTCGCTTGAGTCACACGAACGGTATAAATTCCCGAAGAAAATTCTGAAACATTCATTTCAATTTTTGAGACTTCGGTATTGGTTTTTTGCATGTGCATGCGTCTGCCAGTTTCGTCGAATACTTCGATGGTAGCCGTTTCTTTCTCATTCAAGAGAATGGAAAGAGATTCGGTTGTTGGATTCGGAAAAATTTGAAACGACTGACCGAATGATTGTTCGGTTATGTTTGAAACAGGACCGAAATTCATGCGAATCATTGGAGTTCTTGTCAGGTAGAAAAGATCGGTGTTTGAATTGTTGAAACGAACCCATGCGCTTAAGTCTTCCGACTTTCCCGACAAACCGATTACCGCTTGAAAGGCACTGCTAGAAGAACCAACAACAACGAGATACAATCCTTGCGATAGGAATACTGGTGAGTCGAAAGACAGTACTTTCATGCTTGCTTCGCCAAAGGAATTGATATCTGCTTCTGTTACTGCAATATCTTGTGTTGATGCAATGGCTCCGCCAATTCCTGTTGAAAGGGAGAAAGGGAATACAGTTGCATACACTGAGCAGGGGAGTGTTGTTCCCTCACCCATGGCTACACTTACGCTATGTAGTTGTTGTCCGGATGGCAGTAAGTACACCGCTCCCATTTCAAACGGCGCGTTCGCGAATGCTTCTGATGGAAGGAACATAGAGCCTAAGCTGTTTTCGTCACGAGCGTATGTAAAAGAAGTTATCTTGAAGTGAAGGGTGTCGAGGCTGTTTTCTGTATTTTCATCTGTCTCGTTTTGAAGACTGTTGAAGTAAACACTGTAATCAGCGACCACTTGCTCCATTTGGAATTCTCCTGAAACTAGCACAGAATCAGCACCCGGGGCTAAGGAAGGCAAGGTAGGAGAAGCATTTTCATACAAGAGCGCACCTGAATTATCATCCATTATACGCGCATTTAACGCGATGTTGGTTTGTGTATTTGTTCCGAAATTGAATACGTTGCTATTCAAATGTACAAGCGGAGCGAAGGCGCTGGGATACTGCGTGTATTCCATCATTTCGAATCCGGTAGTATGATCTGGATTATTTAAATCGAAATCTCCGTAAGAAGAGTTTTCAATCAATAAGTCGTTGGCATACCCTTGAAGAATACGAATGTCATCAATTTGCCAGAAGTAATAAAGTCCGTCGTAGACAAAGCGCAATTGAATATTGCTTTGGTTTCCCGCGAAGGCGGGCAAAGGCATACGAACGATTTGAGTGTTTGTTGTAGTAATGCCTTGATCAAGAAAATTGGCGTAAAGAGTTTCCCAAGGTCCATTCGCTATGGAGATTTCTACACGTGTATTGCCTAGATAGTAGCGAATGTATTGCTCGAATTCGAGAACGGCATTTGGAAATCCACTGAGGTCAATGGGCGCAGTTGTAAGGTAAGATAAATGGGGGCCTGGTGCTTGGCCCGATCCAAAGTTCTCAACAGTGCAGGGATTGGCGTCGTTGTCCCAATAGTTGGAGTCAAAGATGATAAATCCATTCGCGGAGGTTGTGCTTGCTATGGCTTCACCAATGGTACCATCAGGAAGACAAGAGCCTCTTGATCCAACCAACTGATTCGGGTTTGTTGAAGGACCGCGGTATTCCCATATCGCGAGCGCGGGTGCACCCGAGTTGTTCCAATTGGTAGGAATGCCGTTGGCGAAGTCTTCCGACCAAATGACCGTCTCTCTGTTGGAAGTGTTTGAGGCGTTGCGCGAATGGATGTAAGTTCCTGGAGCCGACAGGAATTGTCCTTCCACATAAAATGAAAATAGGATAAAAGCAAAGGTTAAAAAGCTTCTCATGTTACAGCGTGTATACAACAAAGGTATTGTTTAGGTTCATGAGCTTTAGAGTGAAAATACGTGAGCCATGAACACCCGAATAGTTAGCAAGTATTTCTTCCGAATTCCAATTGATAGCGGTTACTGTTATGCTTTCTGCAAAAGGCACATCGGTGCCGAAGTATTTGAAGATGGCTTCTTTGGTGCACCAAATGGCGGTTCGTTCTTCAGTGGATTGAAATTGTTTCAATTCAGCTTCATTGCAGAATTTATTCGCAATGCGGTGAATGCGCTCTTCAACGGTTTGGATGTCGAGCCCAATTTCTTCCTCGTGAACAATTATTCCGACCAGGTTCTTGTCGTGTGAAATGCTAATGAATCGACCGTTGCGCAGAACCGGTTTGCCGAATTCGTTGTATTGAATTAGATCTTCTAACTTCGCTTCTTTCAACAACAACAATGTCGCGAAGCGCTCGATATCTCTGCGATTGGGAAGTCTGTTCGGAAAGGGGTTTCCTGATTTTTCGGCTAAGTCCATCCATGTATCTTCCGACTCTGTTAATTGCCAGAGGAGTATGTTCTTGTTTGAGGGGAGTGGCCAAAGGGGCATGAAAAATCTTTTTGCTAAGGTATTCAACCTTTTGTTTAATGTTCTGTTTATACCTTTGCAAACTAATAATTGAAATAATGAGCCAAACACTCACAAGTACAATGAACTACAAAGTAAAAGACATGTCTCTCGCAGAGTGGGGACGTAAAGAAATTTTATTGGCGGAAGCTGAGATGCCAGGACTGATGTCCTTACGCACTGAGTTCGGAGCCAGCAAACCTCTACAAGGCGCTCGCGTTGCGGGATGTCTTCACATGACGATTCAAACAGCCGTTTTAATTGAAACGCTTGTTGAATTGGGTGCTCAAGTTTCTTGGAGCTCATGTAATATCTTCTCTACACAAGATCACGCTGCTGCTGCTATCGCTGCTGCAGGAATTCCTGTGTTTGCATGGAAGGGCATGAACGAAGAAGAATTCGATTGGTGTATTGAACAAACGCTTCACGCTTTCGAAGGCGGAGAGCCATTGAATATGATTTTAGATGACGGTGGTGATTTGACGAACATGGTTTTTGATCGCTTTCCTGAATTGGCTGCTGGTATCCGCGGTATTTCTGAAGAGACTACAACAGGTGTTCTTCGTTTATATGAGCGTGAGAAGAACGGCACCCTAATTCTACCTGCAATTAACATCAACGACTCTGTAACTAAGAGTAAATTCGACAATAAGTACGGATGTCGCGAGTCGTTGGTAGATGCGCTTCGCAGAGCCACTGACTTAATGATGGCTGGTAAAGTTGCAGTTGTTGCTGGTTACGGCGATGTTGGAAAAGGTTCAGCCGACTCATTGCGTAATGCAGGTGTTCGTGTAATCGTTACTGAAATTGATCCAATCTGTGCGCTTCAAGCAGCAATGGAGGGTTATGAAGTGAAGAAGATGGATACGGCTATTGCTGAAGCAGACATTATTGTTACAGCAACAGGTAACCACCAAATTATTGTTGGAAAGCATTTCATGGCTATGAAGCACAATGCAGTGGTTTGTAACATTGGTCACTTCGACAATGAAATTGATATGGCTTGGTTGAACAGCAACTACGGTGCGTCTAAAGACACCATTAAGCCACAAGTTGACAAGTATACTTTAGAAGGCAAAGACATTATTGTTTTAGCTGAAGGCCGCTTGGTAAACTTGGGTTGTGCAACAGGACATCCTTCTTTTGTAATGAGTAACTCATTTACGAATCAAGTATTGGCTCAGTTAGAGTTGTGGTTACACCGCGATAACTACGAGAACAAAGTTTATGTGTTGCCAAAGCACCTTGATGAAAAGGTTGCTATGTTGCACTTAGCGAAGATTGGTGTTGAGTTGGAAACATTAACTCAAAGTCAAGCAGATTACATTGGGGTTCCAGTTGCTGGTCCATTCAAGAATGATGCTTACAGATATTAATTAATATCAAGGGATAGAAAGTGAGGGTTGACGAAAGTCAACCCTTTTCTTTTGTTTTATGTTGAATGGTTTAAGCTAAATTCGAAAAATAAATAAAAAGTTTCATTATGAATAGAAATTGGATTGTTCTCGTTTTGGCCATTGTTTCTTTGGCTTCTTGCTCAGTTGAGAAACGTGTTTATCAGCCGGGCTACCATATTGAATGGAATCATTTTGCAAAGCAGGATGCGAATCAAGATGTTTCACAAGATGCTATGCAAGATGCTTCGCGAGATGTTTCACAAGACCGGTTTCAAGATGTTTCACAAGATGCTATGCAAGACGCTTCGCGAGATGTTTCACAAGACCGGTTTCAAGATGTTTCACAAGATGCTTCGCAAGACCTTTCGGAGAATCTTTCGGAGAATCTTTCATCGAATCTTGAAATAGATGTTGCACAAGATGCTACACAAGATGCTACACAAGATGTTGCACAAGATGCTTCGCAAGAGCTTTCGCAGAATCTTTCATCGAATCTTTCATCGAATCTTTTGAAGAATATAGACTCAGATTTGGAAATGGTTTTGTTTATTGTGCTTGCCTTGTTTCTTCCAGCATTAACGATATTCTTATTGGAAGGATTCAGTAAAAACTTTTGGTTAGCATTGTTACTTATGATACTAGCCTTCGCACTGCCACTTCCAATTTTCTTGAAATTAATGATTCAGGCTATCGCAACAGTTTTAGCAATAGCAGTTGTACTTCACTATTTGTAAAGCGCGAAGTTTTAAATAGAAATCTTACAACGAAAGTGTTCTTCCTCCGTCAACGGGTAAATTAATCCCGTTGATGTAGGCAGCCGCAGGAGAGCATAAGAAAGAAATAGCATTCGCAATTTCTTCAGGTTTAGCAAGTCGTTTCAAAGGAACTTCGTTTTCCATTTCATGTTTCACTTCGTCTGCGGTGTGTCCAGTCTTCGCAGCTTTGTTGTTCATGATCTGCTCCAATCGTCCTGTTGAAGTAGCGCCAGGAAGCACGTTGTTTACTGTAATTCCGAAGGCGCCAAGTTCCGATGCGAGCGTCTTACTCCAATTGGCTACTGCTCCGCGAATGGTATTGCTTACGCCCAAATTCGGAAGAGGCTGTTTGACTGAAGTTGAAATAACATTTACAATACGGCCGTAGCCCGATTGTTTCATGCCCTCTACCACAGCTTGTGCTAGAATTTGATTGCAGATGAGATGTGCGTTAAATGCTTGACGAAATTCTTCAATGTCAGCATCAATGGCTTTTCCCGGATTTGGTCCACCTGTGTTGTTAACTAGAATATTTACAGTATGCGCTGCTGTAACTTGTTGAATGGCTTCTTTCACCGATTGAGGATGAGAGAAATCGGCAACAGCATATGAATGTCTTTCAGGATTTTCCAATTGAGTAATGGCGTGCGTTAAGCGTTCTTCGCTTCGAGCAATGAGTATTAGCGATGCTCCTTGTTTTGCCAATTGCGTAGCAGTTGCAAACCCAATTCCTTGTGTTGCTCCGCATACAACAGCGGTCTTTCCTGTTAAATCTAAATTCATCATTATCTTAAGTCGTCTGGAATTATGCAGACCGGAATGGGCTGCATTTTATGTTGATTTTGTCTGTTCAGTTTTTGGTAGATCACCAAAACTTCGCGCTGGCGAATAGAAAGGTTTTCACCATTTTCGGTGTAGTTCATGGCCCATTCTAACTCTGGGTAACTTGCTCCTAATTGATCTTCATCACTGCGATCATCACCGAACAATCCGTCTGTTGGCGCGGCATTCAATATGTCTTCATGCACACCTAGCGATTCTGCAAGAGAATAGACTTCCGTTTTCGTTAAGTCTGCAATGGGTGAAAGATCCACTCCGCCGTCTCCGTATTTCGTATAGAAACCAACGCCGAAATCTTCTACTTTATTCCCTGTGCCTGCAACCAGGTATCTCTGAATTCCTGCGAAGTAATAAAGCGTGGTCATTCGAAGACGTGCCCTGGAATTAGCAAGGCTTAAGTTAAACAAGGCTTCATTTTCTGATACTGGAAGAGATTGCACCAGAGTGTCGAAAGTTGATGTTAAATCAACACGAGCGGTACTCACCAATTCAAATCTATTTTCCAAAAACGCCATGTGTTCTTGTGCTCGAGTAACTTGACTCTGTGCTTGATGAATGGGCATTTCAACCAACAGTGTTGGCTTTTCAGTTAGGGCGCAAAGAGTTGAAGTAAGAGCAGAGTCAATACCGCCACTTACGCCAATCACGAATCCGCTCATGCCACTGGTATCACAATATTGGCGAAGCCAGTTTACAATGTGATTAATTGTTTCCTTTTTTTTCATAAAAAAAATCCCGAACCTCAAAGGTACGGGATTTATAAAGTGATTATTCGGACTTAGAATAAAATGCCAATGTTCAACTCGATATAATTCGGAAGACCGGATAATTCGAAAGTTTTTGGTGTGTTAGTAGCGCCTCCATTAAATACAGGAGAGTTGGTGCTTTTGTCTTTTGCAACGCCAGACCCTTTAAGTGCATCTGTAAATCCGTTTTGGAAAGTAAGTCCAGCTAGAATGCTCGTGTTTCCAGAAAGACTGTATTCAATACCCGCGGCGAAAATTAAATTAGAAGAGAAAATGTTCACCTCATTTTTAATATCGTTCGATTCTAAGGTTGAAGTTTCTCGATTGGATTTTTCCCAAGCGAATGTGTTTTTGTTCTGGTAGTATAGGTAGTCAATTTCGTCGTTGCTCAATGCTTTCAGGTTCATGTTTAAGCCTAAGCCAAATTGTCCCCAGTAGGTGATGTATCCAATTTCATTGGTTTTCATTTTGAAAGTCAAAGGAATTTGCAAATACTGAAGACGAAGGTCTCTGCTAATTAACCCAACTTGCTTCATGTTTGTCAACGCTGCACCGTTTGCGTCGAAATCATCACCCGTATATTCAGCAAAGTAAGAATACTTTCCGCCAGTGTTGTTGATGTTAAAACCTGTTCCAATCGCATAATTTTCAGCGAAGAAAATATCGAAGTTCAAACCGTATCCGAACTGAAGCGATTTGTCGCCTACCGTCATATTGCTATTGTCGCTTGCGAGCCAAGAGATATTTGGAGAAACTTTAAACCCTAAACGGAATTTATTCGATGGGGTTGTAGCGGTCTGCGCAATTGACAAGGTTGTCAATAAGCTGAATAGAATTAAGATGTTTATTTTTTTCATATCAAGGTCTTTTTTAATGACTTTTGCAAATAACTATGCCAAATCTAACGAATTCTTATCTTCGACTGTTGTCAATTTTGTTGACAATGCTCTGTTACTCATGCGGAGAGTCGGACAACCATAAAGATATTGATATTGAAATGGAAGGAAAAACCTTGAATCCCCTTCGGTTTGATCAAGATTTTTTCAGTTGTGATTGGAACAATACAGAGGCTATTTCCAATCTTAAATCGAAGTACGGCAATTTCTTTTGTTTGTATGTAGAGCGCATTCTGAATGCAGGTCCGTGCGACAGCGTCTCAACAATGAATATGATTCAAGGATTTGTTTCTCATCCCGATTTTCGAGATTTGAAATCAGAAATTGAAGGGAACTATCCACAAGAACGTCTCGATTCCCTTCATGAAAAAATTCTAGAGTCTTCCTTGCGACTACAAA
>JBDLUS010000065.1:0-4248 GCA_039805165.1 Bacteroidota bacterium
CACTCATCTTATCCGCAGCAATTAACACAAGTACTAAGCCTAAGTAAGGATAGAAGTTCTCTACAGGATGTCCAGCAATGGCGTTAACCAACATGAAAATTCCAAAAGCAGCGAATGGAAGAATAATATTTAATTTGCTTTTTAGCGATTGTGAAATATTGAACGATCCTGCTGCACTGGTCCAACGTCCAATCATCAAACTGGCCCAGAACAAAGAAACGAACGGGGCAATAGCCTGTTCAGGCGTTCCTAATTTTTGCTTCATGAATTCAGGAAGATTACTTGCCGTAGATACTTCAACACCCACATACAAGAAGATTGCAAGCATACCCATTGACAATTGTGGGTATTTCAAGATAGAAAGTAAGCTCGCGTTTTCATCGTCCGATTTTACGGTTTCAATCTTATCTGGAACCGAAGAGAACTTAAACATCACTGCTGCTAAAACGAAAGCAGCTCCTAAAATCAAATAAGGAATTTGAACCGCTTTTAAATCTAACGTCGTTGGTCCAGATCCAATTCCACCAAAGATTGCAAATGAAACAATAACAGGTCCTATCGTTGTTCCAACGTTGTTGATTCCACCAGCCAAACTCAAACGCTGATTTCCTGTTGCAGGATCACCCATTTGAATAGCCAATGGATTCGCAGCAATTTGCTGAAGCGAAAATCCCAAACCAACAATGAACAATCCGGAAATGAGCAATTCAAAAGATGCCGTGTTCGATGCTGGAATAAACAACAAGGTTCCACATGCCGAAATCAACAGTCCTAAAGCCAGTCCGTTTCTATAACCCAACGCATTTAAAATATCGCGCTTCAACAAAGCAGATATTCCGAAATACAACAGCGACCCCACCGTATATGCCACATAGAAAGCAAACGAAATCAACTGCGATTGCATTTGTGAAAGATTTAACGCCTTTTTAAATACAGGAATTAAGATGTCGTTACTTGCCGCTACAAATCCCCAAAAGAAGAAGATTGAAATTAATGTAGCCAATGCGCCTTTAGGTGCTTTTTGCATGTTGTTTTGGTTTAAGGTTTAGACTGCAATATAATAATGTAACTTATACAATAAGTAGAACATGTGTTATTTCTTGCTCTTCCGAAGAATCTCTTCCCACTTCTGTTGAATGCCTTCAGCCGGAAGAGGTGTGTATTCAAACTGAAGAACTCCTTTGAAGTTCGTTTGTATTGCACAGGGGACGGTTGCAATGCGCAATTCCTGAATCAATTTGAAGTCGTTTCCGCCATACAATACTTCAATACCTTCAAGTTTAAAGAGAGCAGTGGTCTTTTGAAATGACTCGAAATTATCGTGCATGCCAATAACAACAAGGCGAAAATCATTTTTGTATTTGGAAGCGAGGTGGTTCAAGAGCGCAAGATCACGTTGACTCGATTTGCTTTCATTGAAGAAATACAAGTACATGTTCCGATCGCAATGCTCTGTGAATTTCCACTTGTCGTTATTCGAATTAATCAAAGTGAAATCAGGCAACATACTTCCTTTTTTCAATCCGGAAAACTCAATCTCACAGGCCTTCGCCAATGATTTGCTCGTTTCGAATTTACTTGTGCTCTGCACAATCCCAAGAAGCTTTTTCATAAGTGCAGGACTGTGCGCTCGCGTGTAATAGTTTTTACGTAAAGCAGAAATAAGTATGAGCTCTTCAATTTGAGGATAGTGCGTGCTATCTGGATTGAGGTAATGAATGATAGGTGCAGAAGATGTAGCGGTTTCAAGCAGCAAGGTAAAGGCTTGCGCATCGCGAGTATTCAATGAAGGATTTAAGTAGTTGGAAGAGACCAGTTCGAGCCACTTCACAAAAGCCGGATTTTTAATATCAATGTGCGTTGATATTTTCTCAAGCGCAATCGGATAGTTTGTCAACGCACGAAGCGAAGCAATTTCAAAAAAGAAGTAGTTCAATAAAAACGGGTCTTTTTTGAAATAGTCTCCGAATTTTAAATTCATCTTATTCTCAAATGCCTCTATTTGCGTCTGGAAATTCACATTCGCCGCAGCAAATTCGGAAGAGTCGGTCTTCGAATTGAATTTCACCAAATCCGATTTCGGATTAATCTCTTGCATGCGCGAAGTAGCGGCCTTGTTTTGCTGCGAGTTAAGCAACATGTAATTGAAGGAATTGTCGCTTAGAAATTCAGCAATAGCTGAATTGATTTCGCCAACAATCGCATTCGTGCGGTCACTGCTCGTATTATCAATCTTCGCCTCCCAACTGCGAATCAAGCCGTTTTGAGTAAGCGTAGTGTCGACAGAAAGAAATTCAACGGCATAAGTTTGCTTCGGATTCACCCACAAAGAAGTTTGCGCATTGCTCGTGCACAAGAAAAGATTCTCTCGTTGTTTAATCGGAATTTTAAGTTCGAACTCACCTTTCGCATTCGCTGTTGTCTGCGCAACTATGTTTAAATTTTGAGTCAAAGCATCTGTTGTAAAACACGCATACACTTTGTTGTTCGATGCAACAGCACCAGAACCCTTAATGGTCACATCTTGACCAAGAAGCAAGGAGTTAACTAAAAGAAAGAATGCGAAAGAAATATGCTTCATCATAACTGAATTCCTTTTGGAAGGAACGAAGAAATGTCGCCATTATTTTTGTAGATCTCACGAAGGACCGTGCTTTGAACATGACAAAGTTCGGGAGCAGTCACAAGTAATATTGTTTCTATGCCACCTGAAATGGCTTTGTTCATATTCGCAATAGTGCTCTCGTATTCGAAGTCGGTGCTGTTACGCAATCCGCGAAGCAAATATTTTGCGCCAATCGATTTGCAGAATTCAACGGTCAATCCTTCGTAGGTAGTGACACGAATATTCGCATGACCAGCAAATGTCTTTTCAACGAAAGCCAATCGTTGTTCCAACGAAAACAAATAGTTCTTCGTGGTATTCACACCAATAGCCACAACCACTTCATCGAACAACGCTGCGCCTCGAAGCACAATGTCTTCATGTCCTGTTGTGATTGGGTCGAACGATCCTGGAAATACTGCTATCCGTTTCATTTATTTTCTATTTTGAAAAATGAAAAATGCACATGTCCGTAACTGCGTGCTTGCCAAAAATACGGACTGTCTTCGAATTTTATGTCTTTCCCGTGCTCAATAATCAACAGCTGAAGTTGATCACTTTTCTTCTCGAAAATCAATGCGGGCAATTCCTTCAGCCAAGGCAAATCGTAAGGCGGGTCAGCAAAGACAACTTGAGGTAAGTCGGTTTGTCTTCCTAAAAAAGTTCTTACATCTGCCGTGAAAATATCCATGCGATCTGCTTCGAAATCACGTTTCACTTGCTGCAAATGTTTGGAATGTTTCGCGCTGCTTTCTACTGCAATTACCCGCTGAACCCCACGCGAAGCGGCTTCCAGGCTAATAGCCCCTGTTCCTGCAAAGAGATCCCACATCAAGGAAACTTCATCCCATTCCACCAAATGTTGCAACACATTGAATAACGCTTCCTTCGCGAAATCGGTCGTAGGTCTTCCAGTGAAAGACTTGTCCACCTTAATGGTTCGACCTTTCCATTCGCCACCAATTATGCGCATAGTAAGTGTAGTTTCCAGAGGTCGTTCAACGAATTCGCTTGCATGTTTTCAGAGAACTGAACCTGACGCACGTATGATTCAAAGATGTTTGTGTAGTTCGAATCGAAATGCGTTCCCTGCACAAACACCGGCAAAGAAGCCAGGTCAATTCCATATTGAATACATCCGTTAGCCAAAAAGTACAAAATGTCTTCTGCCGTATTTCCGGCGTATTCATTCAACAACACCAGGGCGTTGTTCTTTTCAAGACACAAGTAATGTTTTTCTTTTCCCACCCAAAGAGTAGCCTTCGATTGAACCAAACTCGCATGTGCGCGCTGGCCGGGAAGAAGGAGAGTAGGCAAAGCAAGAATTTCAACGCCAGCAATGAATCGTTCCAAATTCACAACTGAAGAATGCGTTGCGAAAACCACAATCACATCTTGCTGCTCGTTGAAACGATAAGCCAAAAATTCGCTCGAAGATATTTGAGGAAGGTAATCTTCCAAAGCACTTTCCTCGAACATAGCCTTTGGAATAAGGTTGAAAGCCAAGGGCTCTACAGAGAGAATAGTCTTCTTGAAAACCGCGCTGGGCCAGTGTTTTTGAATCCAAGCAACCGATTCAGCAAAAGGAATACTTTCGCCAATCGGAAACGATATGTTATGCGTAAATACCACCGTTCCATCTT
>JBDLUS010000066.1:0-6701 GCA_039805165.1 Bacteroidota bacterium
ATAACAATGACACCAGCAAAAAACCAACGCGACTTCTGATTACTAATAAGCTTTCGCGCAAGACTAACCATGACAATTGCCGTTGTTAAATTGTCTAACGCAGCAGACAAGAAAAACGAAAGCAAAGCAACAATCCAAAGTAGTTTTACTTGACTGGTGGTTGAAATACGATCGGTAATAATCGCGAATCCATTGTGCGCATCAATAATTTCAACAATAGTCATTGCTCCCATTAAGAACAACAAGATGCCTGAAATTTCTTCGATGTGATGACCTAAACGACCTTCTAATACTTCGTGTGAAATTCCGGTTGGCGCGAGCACTAAAAGTGTCCAACACAAAACTCCTGCAATAAGCGCAGTAGCTGCTTTGTCAATTTTAACCGCGTGCTCAGCAGCAATGAGAATATACGCTAGAACAAATACAAATAGAATTGCTGTTATCATTCTCCCTCAACTTTAGACGTTTTTAAATACATGCGAATATCGCTCTTCGACCCGAGCTGCATCACTTCCACCAAATCTTGAACAGGTAAATTCCGATCCATTGAAATGGAACACGTACTCTCCGGAAAAGTCTTTCCAATGTATTCCAAGCGCTGTCCCAATTGCTCAACACTCATTTTCTCTCCATCGAGATAGTAATCGTGATATTCATCTACTGCTAACTGCAACGACTTCTTCGGTTCGCGCTGCTGCGTCTCTCCTGCCTCTGGCAACAATACTTTAATGACATTCGGATTAGCAAGCGTTGAAAGAATTAGGAAAAACAAAAGCAAGAAGAACATAATGTCGTTCAACGCATGTGTGTTCACCACAGCACCTCGCTTCTTTCTTCTTTTTATATTCATTTTCCTTGAAGGAATAATGTTTTAAGTTGAAGGGAATATTCCTCCATTTGCGCGACAAATTTGTCTACTGAATTTTGTAGCAACTGATAAAACACGAAGGCAATAATTCCCACTACCAATCCACCCGCAGAGGAGACCATCTTTTGGTAAAGACCTTCAGAAATAACGCCAATGCTAATGTCCGCTGTGGTTGAAATATCGAAGAAAATAGTGATAACACCTGCGATAGTTCCAATAAATCCCAAGAGCGGCGCAACACCAGCAACAATAGATAACACGTTCAATCTTCTTTCCAAATAAGCCACTTCAACATTGGCCGCTTGCTCCATTAATTTCTCTTGCTCGTCGCCAGAGATTTCGGTTAGCGCTGCATATTGAAAAATGCGCGACCATGCTGCGTTGTCTTCTTCACACAAACGCATGGCTTCTTTGTTGTTTCCAACTTTCAAAGCCGCTAAAAAACTTTCGAAATTGTTCTTCTTTCCAACACCTTGTTTCCCTAGAAAAAGGTAACGCTCAATCACAATCACAATCGTTAAAATTGAGAGAAGCAAAAGTGGAATCATTACCCATCCTCCTTTGAAGATAAGTCCAATTAAATCCAACGATTTCTCGTAGGTTGCTCCTTCCGGTGCGGCTTGCAAATAGATCATCTTAAACTAATTTTTTTAATGCAATTTCAAACGCGTGCTTCGAAACGAATTGTTCTTCATTTCCTTGCTGATGAACATTTTTCAAAGCGTCACCAATTATTTTCGAAGTATCAGAGAAGATTCCTTCATCAGATAAATCAACCTCTGAATCGCTCATCAAATAAGCGAATACTCTCGCCATTCCGCAGTTTGCAATGAAGTCTGGAACAACGCTGAAATGCGCGTCGCACCATTCTGAGATCGGTCCGTAGAAGATTTGCTGATCTGCAAACGGAACATTCGCACCACAAGCAATAACTGAAACTCCTGCCTTGTGCATACGCTCTGCTTGCTCTTGACTTACCAGGCGTGAAGCGGCACATGGAAGAAATACATCGGCTTGAAGATCCCAAACTTTCGCATTAATTTCTTCGAACGACAACATCCCTTCAGCAACCAACGTGTTGTTCACGCGATTCAAAAACAACGTGCGGATTTCTTCAAATGAATATCCGTTTTCGTTGATCAATCCACCGTTTCTGTCAATGATTCCAACAACAGACGCTCCGGCTTGACTCATGTAAAAAGCAGCAGCAGCGCCTACATTTCCCCAACCTTGAACAATCACCTTCTTGCCTACAAGGCTCTTCTCATTTTTCCATATTTCGAAAAAATGACGAACACTTTCCGCAACACCGTAACCGGTAATCATATCGGCTACTTTGAATTTCATATTTACATCTGGAGAAAACTTTTCGTCTTCAATGATGCTAACTACACCTCTTCTTAAATTTCCAATGCGCTTTACTTTCTGCGCTTCCGTAGGCTTGAAGTGTCCGTTGAACACGCCTTCTTGCGGATGCCAAACACCGCAATCTTCCGTCATTGGAATAACTTCATGAATCTCGTCAACATTCAAATCTCCACCTGTTCCGTAGTAATGTTTCAACAACGGAGTTACCGCAGCGTACCAACGCTTCAATACTTCCTTCTTGCGAGGATCGGCCGGATTGAAATTAATTCCACTCTTCGCACCACCAATTTGTGGTCCGCTAACGGTGAACTTCACTTCCATTGTTTTTGCTAGAGACAAAACCTCGTGCTTATCTAAACCGGCTCTCATGCGGGTTCCACCACCTGCGGCACCGCCACGCAATGAATTTATAACTACCCAACCTTGTGCTTCAGTAAATGGATCATTCCATTCAAAAACTACTTCTGGTTTCTTATTTTCATACTGCGACAATAAATCCTTCATTCTCTTGTTATTTTAGACTTCACAAAACTAACACAAAACATGCGTTTAACGAGTATTCCCTTCCTGTTTGCAACAGTTCTATTGGCTTCGACTTTTCTAACTTCTTGCGCCTATGAAAAATCTGCTGCTTATGATTACGATAACAACACCAACGGAGGATTTGACAGACAGTACGACGGACTTTACGCTACCGCGGATTTAGAAGAAAGTAGAGATAAGGTTGACTTCAGCAGTCTCTCCGCAACGAAAGAATACAGCGGACCCAAAATGTTGGTGTACAACGCGAACATGGGATTAACCGTAAAGAATTCCGACACCACCATTTCACAAATCACTCGCATTGCGGAAGAACAAAAAGGATATGTCGTTAGCAAAAGCAATTACCGAATCACCATTCGAATTGAATCAGAAAAATTGGAAGGTACCCTTGCGCAAGTTGCAAAGTTGGGTAAGATGACAAGCAAAAGCGTTTCAACCACAGATGTATCAGACAACTACGCCGACGTGAAAATTCGTCTAGACAATGCTGAAAAGGCCCGCACACGCTACCTCGAATTATTAGCGAAAGCAGAAAACGTTGAAGCCGCATTGAAAGTGGAAAAAGAACTCGAGCGCTTGAACACAGAGATTGATCAACTGCGCGGACAAATGATAAAGATGGAGCACGACGTTCGCTTCTCAACATTAACCGTTAGCGTAAATCAAAAACAAAAACTCGGACCGCTAGGTTACCTCTTCGTTGGAATTGGAAAAGGCATCGGTTGGTTGTTTGTGCGCGGTTAAACAATTCTGCATTTCCTTTGTTTTTGAATTAAACCTAGGAAAATCATGTTGCGTTCTGTTCTCGTTTTCTTTGCATTCATTGCATGCTCTATCGCTTCCGCACAAAACGGAAGTATCTCTGGAATTATCATAGACAAGAACGCACAAACTGCGCTAACAGGCGCTACCATTGTGTTGCAGAACACCGACCTCGGTGCAATTTCTGATGTAGATGGAAAATTTTTCATTGGAAAAATTCAACCAGGAACCTACAACGTGAAAATTTCATTGTTGAATTTTCTTCCTGCTGAACTCTTCAACGTAGTTATCACAAACGGAAATACAAATACGTTTACAGTTGAATTAGAACGAAGCAGCGAGCAAATGAATACGCTCGAAATTAAGCGCTATACATACGGAAAAGCAACAGAAACGCCGCTTAGCGTGCAAAGCCTTACGGCAGAAGAAATTCGAAGCAATCCAGGTGGAAACTTCGACATCTCGAAAGTAATTCAAGCACTTCCTGGTGTTGGTGGACTTTCAGGTGCTGGCGAAAGAAATGATCTTCTCATTCGTGGAGGCGCACCAAGCGAAAACGTTTATTATCTAGATGGAATTGAAGTTCCGCAAATCAATCACTTCAGCACGCAAGGATCTTCAGGCGGACCGCAAGGAATCATCAATGTAAGTTTCATTGAAACAGCTACGCTGAACAGCAGTAGCTTCAATGCGAAATACGACAACGCGCTTTCTTCTGTCCTTCAATTCAAACAACGAAACGGAAACGCGCAAGAGATCAAAGGAAATGGTCGTGTCTCAAGTACAGAAGTGGCGGGCACTTTAGAAGGTCCTATTGGAAAGAACACCACATTCTTGGCTTCGGTTCGACGTTCATATTTGCAATACTTCTTTCAACTCATTGACCTTCCGATTCGTCCGAACTATTGGGATTTTCAATACAAGATCAACACGCAACTCAACAAGAAAAACACACTTACTGCCATTGGCTTGGGTGCAATAGATGAGTTTTCATTTGCTGTTCCCAAAGAATCTGATGCAACGAAAGAGTACATCATTCGTTCGAATCCGAACATCAACCAATGGAACTACACCGTTGGTGTTACACTGAAACACACGCTTGAAAACGGTTACTACAATTTAAGTTTAAGTCGAAACATGTTCGAAAACAGACTTGACCGTTTCGAAGACAACGACGTTGCAAACGAATCGCGTAGAACTTTAAAAAGCGTGAGCCAAGAAATCGAAAACAAATTGCGTTGGGAAGTAAACCAATTCTACGGCGATTGGAAAGTTGTTTACGGATTGTCTGCACAATACGTGAAATACAACAATGACTTCTTCGCACGCATTGCACCTGCAGTCTTCGACAACAACGGAAATTTAATTTCACCACAAATCAATTTATCATTCTACAACGCCATTGACTTCGCGCGTTACGGTGCATTCGTTTCAATAAACAAAAAGATGTTCGGCGAAAGGCTTTCATTAACGGGCGGAATTCGCACCGACATGAATTCCTTTACCACAACAGGAAACAACCCGTTAAACGCCCTCTCTCCGCGTGTGGCGGCATCTTTCGCTATTAACGAGAAGTGGAACATGAATGCTTCTGTTGGAAGATATGCTAAGCTTCCAGTTTACACGGTTCTTGGATTCAAACAAAACGGTACCTCTGTGAATCGCGACAGTGAATACATCTTGTGCGATCACTACGTTTACGGATTCGAATTCCTACCAAAGAACAGTTTAAGAATCACAGCGGAAGGATTCTACAAGCAATACAGCAACTACCCGGTTTCAGTAATCACGGGTGTTTCGCTTGCCAACCAAGGTTCAGCCTATGGTGCAATTGGAAACGAACAAGTAACCTCCAATGGAGATGGGCGTGCCTATGGATTCGAATTGTTCCTTCAACAAAAATTCACCAAGTCCTATTTCTTAACGGCTTCGTACACCTTCTTCAAAAGTGAATTCACCGGAGCGAATGGAAGCTACGCGCCTTCAGCATGGGACAACAGACATTTGCTTTCTGTTATTTTCGGAAAGAAATTCAAGAAAGGATATGAGTTAGGATTGAAGTACAGACTTGCGGGTGGCGCGCCTTACACGCCTTACGACATGACCTCTTCTCAATTGAATTATGTAACTCTTGGAACAGGATCATTCGATTACACGCAGTTGAACAGTCAGCGTTTACCGGTCTTCAATCAATTAGACATTCGAATCGACAAGAAAATCAACTTCAAGAAATCATCACTCGACTTCTTCTTAGACATTCAAAACGCAACCAACGCGAAAAGCTACAGCCAAGACTTGTATTCGTTCCAGCGCAACGCCGACAACAGCGGTTTCGCAACCACAGACGGACAAGCCTTGCGTGCAGACGGCAGCAACGGTATCCCAATTCTTATTCCGAATGTAAATGGAAGTATTATTCCAGCGTTTGGAATTATTTATGATTTCTAAATCCTTGGAAATCTTGCGGGATTTCCTTCAGACAAAACCGCGTAAATAGCTTCAACAATATCGTCAACCGATGGCTTGCTGAAGTAGTCTCCATCTGTTGAATAGGCCGGTAAATGCGGCTTTGAAGTAATTGTAATTGGTTGTGCGTCTAAGTAATTGAAAGCGCCTTGCTTATTTATGATTTGATCTAACAAGTATGCCGAAGCTCCTCCTTCCACATCTTCATCTACCACCACCAAGCGATTTGTTTTCTGAACACTCGATGCTGAAACGCCCGTTGTATCGAATGGAAGAAGGGTTTGCGCATCTACCACTTCCACAGAAATTCCCATGTTCGCTAATTCGTCTGCAGCGTTCATACACAAGTGAAGCGTGCTACCGTATGAAACAACAGTGATATCGCTTCCCGATTTCACAACCTCTGCAACACCAATAGGAACAACCATTTCAGAAAGATTGCTTGGCATTTTTTCCTTCTTGCGGTAGCCGTTCAAACACTCTACAACAAGTGCAGGATCATTTCCTTTCAACAAATTATTATACATACCCGCAGCTTGCGTCATGTTCCTTGGAACACAAACCACCATTCCGCGAACACTGCTAATGATAGCACCCATAGGGCTTCCGCTATGCCAGATACCTTCTAAACGATGTCCGCGCGTACTAATAATTGCGGGCGCCATTTGTCCGCCTGCAGATCTGTAACGCACAC